>NZ_JAUMKG010000010.1:0-83464 GCF_030519385.1 Micromonospora sp. C28ISP2-4
GTGAAGTGACCCCTACCCGCCGGACACCTCGATGTCTGTCAGGGACTCTCGGTGGATCTTCTCGTAGGTGTCGGGGCTGACGTTACCCAGACGGCTGTGCCGACGCCGAGGGTTGTAGAAGCCCTCGATGTAGGAGAAGACCTCCATCTCCAGTTCATGGCGAGACGGCCAGGACCGGGTGTAGATCAGTTCGGTCTTGAGGGTGGCGAAGAACGTCTCCGCCATGGCGTTGTCGTAGCAGTCGGCCACCGAGCCCATAGAGGCCAGGACCCCGCAGGAACGCAGGGTGCGGCCGAACTCGAACGACGTGTACTGCGTCCCCCGATCCGAGTGATGGATGAGCTGTTCACGGGCGGGTCGGCGGTGCTGGATGGCCATGCCGACGGCATCGAGGATGAGCTCGGTGCGCAGGTGATCGGCCATCGCCCATCCGACAACGCGGCGGGAGTAGGCGTCGACCACGACCGCGAGGTAGAGGAATCCTTCCCAGGTGCGTAGGTAGGAGATGTCGGCAACCCAGAGCCGGTTCGGTGCGGTGGCGTGGAACTGCCGCTGGACCAGGTCCGGTGCGGTCGCCGTGGACGCGGCCTTCCGCCGGGGTTTGCCGCGCCGGCGCCGGTGAGCGCCCTCGATCCCTGCTAGCCGCATCAGTCTCGCTACCGACTTGCGGTTCCAACGGTGACCGCGCTCGTGCAGCTCAGCGGTTAGCCGGCGGGCGCCGTAGACGCCTCGGTGCTCCGACCACGCCCGCCGGGTGATCTCCACGCGCTGTTCGTCGCGGCGTTGCCGGTTGGCGGCACGTTGTCGACCGCCGCGCAGCCACTGGTAGAAGGCGCTGTGGCCAACGCCGAGCAGGCGGCAGAGCAGACGGACCGGGTAGCTGGTCTTCTCCGCGTCGATGAACCGGTAGACGTCGGTCCGGTTCACCGCTCCGTCTCGCGTGCGAAGAAGACCGCGGCTTTTTTCAGGATCTCCTTCTCCAGCTCCAGCTGGGCGACCTGCCGCCGCAGCCGCACCAGCTCGGCACGTTCATCAGCGGCCAGGTCACTGGGCCGGCCGCCGTCGCGTTCCTGCCGCATCCGGTCGACCCAGTTGCGCAGCGTCTCGTGGTTGACGCCCAACTCCCGGCCCACATCACGGATCGTGCGACCGGAGTCGAGCACCAACGCCGCGGCCTGCCGGCGGAACTCCTCGGGGTACTTGCTCTGTCGAGCCACAGCGGTTTCCTCCTCCTCGGCAGGATGCCAAGTCAGGAGGTGTCCGGTCTTAGGGGGTCACTTCAAGGCACTTCATCCGCTTATGAGCTGCGCAAAGACAGTGCATCGACCATCACCATTAGGCACCATTGGTCGACGTCCCACGGCCTGGCGACGGCCTGCGCCTGGCCAGCCACCCCTTTACATCAACCGATGTCACACCCCTCTGCAAGCATGGATGCTCAATGGCCAGAGGGGACGACATGGCATCGACCAAGCGGCAACGCCCAATTCTGAGAGGGTGTCCCCGCCGGCCGGGCCTGACCCGACTTTGAACTGGCTCCGTGCCCTCATGTGGACCCGTTGACCCGGTCGGGCGGGGGCACCTCTCTCGGCACCTGCACGGGGCGGCGTGGTGACCTGATTAGGAGCTCGGGTTCGTCCCTCATCCCCGTTCTGTCCAGCGTTCTCCTCGTGTTCGGTGGTCGAGCCTTGCCGTCAATGCAGCGGGTAGGAGGCAGCGTGAACGAGGACCAGGACCTGACCGTCGGGGTCGACACGCACAAGGACGTGTACGTCGCGGCGGTGTTGGACCAGACCGGTCGGGTGCTGGGCACCAGAGGCTTTCCGACGACGATGCGCGGCTACGCGCAGCTCGCCACATGGGCTGAGTCCTTCGGCACGGTGGTCAAGGTCGGTCTGGAAGGCAGCGGCAGTTACGGCGCCGGGTTGCTGCGGTTCCTGACTGACTACGGCCTGACCGTGGTCGAGGTCGACCGCCCGGACCGCTCCACCCGCCGCCGGATCGGCAAGACCGACACCATCGACGACGAGTCCGCCGCCAGGGCGGTTATCTCCGGCCGAGCCAGCGGCACCCCGAGACCCGACACGCCCAGATCGAGATGATCCGGGCTCTGCGCGTCGCCCGCCGCGGAGCGATGAAAGCCCGAATTCAAGCCGGAGGTCAAGTCGAAGCACTCATCGTTTCGGCCCCCGAACCCGTGAGACAACTGGTGCGCGGGCTGGCCGGCAAGAAACTCATCCGCGCCTGCGCCGCTCTGAGGCCTGGCACCGTATCTGACCCGACGACCGCCACCAAGCTCGCGCTGCGCAGCCTCGCCCTACGCTGGCTCGCACTCCAAGCCGAGGTCGACGACCTCGACAGCCACTTGGCCGCCCTCGTCACCGCCGCCGCCCCGGATCTGGTCGCGCTGCCTGGCGTCGGAGTCGACACCGCTGGGCAACTCCTCGTCACCGCCGGCGACAACCCTCACCGCTTACACTCCGAAGCAGCTTTCGCCCGGCTCTGCGGCGTGGCCCCCATCCCGGCCAGCTCCGGACGCATCGACCGCCACCGCCAACACCGTGGCGGCGACCGCGACGCCAACCGTGCCCTCTGGCGCATCACCCTCGTCCGCATGCGCTGCCACCAACCCACCAAGGACTACGTCACCCGCCGCACCGCAGAAGGCAAGACCAAGACCGAGATCATGCGCTGCCTGAAGCGCAACATCGCCCGAGACGCCTACCGGCTGCTCACGAACTCCGCATAGCCAACATCGGTCTCGACACCACTAACCAGATCAGGCACGCTGCACCGGTGGCGATCGACACCACCGGCACATTCTGGCGCGGCGACGACTTGACCGACCTCGCCGACTACCTCCGCGAGTACCAGCCCGGCGGCTACCCGGTAGCTCGGGTTAAGGAGATGATCTGCCAACCGTGCGGCGGCAAGACCTTCGCGGTCCTCGCCGACGACGAGAACGGGTGCGCACAGACACGGTGTCTGACCTGCGGCGACCACGCCTTGATCGCGGACAGTGCCGACTACTGGCTAAACGCCGACCCGGAGGAATGCGCCTGCCCATGCGGCGGCGAAGCCTTCCAGGTCGCCGTCGGGTTCGCCCTGCGCGCCGACGGTGAAGTCCAGTGGGTCAGCGTCGGACTCCGCTGCACCCAGGATGGCACCCTTGGCGTCTACACCGACTGGAAGATCGACTACTCCCCGACCGGCCACCTGCTGATCGGCGCGGCATGACCCACGCGACCCACCCGCTTTCTTGACAGAAATAGGAGCGTCAACCTCGCCCGCAGCTGGCGCACCGGCAGCCGGTCGACTCCGGTGGCCACTCACCCGTTGACCTTTGTCGATTGCTGCATGGGTCGTGCCTCCAGGGGCGACAGCAGGCCGTCGGTCGAGTCAGGTGAAGGGCCGAACGGGCGCAAGGACGGTCCACCGACGCGAGGTGTACGTCAGTGAGGGGGTACCTGGATAGTCCGAGATCAACCAAAGATGCGTGATCTCTGCTGGCAGGACAGGGTGGCGCGCCGGTGGTCCGTAGTCGGCTACCGCTAGCAGACAGCCCTGAATGTCAAGCGAGGAAGCTGGCATAAAGGGCACGACGATGGCTAGGTGACGCTCCGTGCGACCGGACTGAGCCAGCTTGCGGCGCTCACCATCGCACCGGCGGGAAGCGATGAAGCGTTCAGCCCAATCCGTCAGCCTGTTGGGGTCCGATTGGCCCACCCATCCAACCCGCAGTCGGGCTGTTCCCGGCTTCAGGGGCGGTGAAGCTGGCGGGTCCGGGAACGCTGCAACGAAGCCGAGGTCGCTGAGCCCTGTGGGGATTGCGGTTTGGAACGGTGAGTCGGGATAGATGGTCACCCCTGACGCTCGTGCTGCCTCCAGCCCTAGGAGGAACGGGGTGAGCACGTCCTTGGCCCATGCCCTCGGCCGATTCGGATACCGATTGATGCTGAGCTCCCAACCCAAGCGGCATGGCCGGACATCGAGGCAGTCGATACGCTTTGCCTCCCAACCAGCCGCGACCTCGTCGCGGTCCTCAGTAACTTCGACCGCGGCCACCGGGCTGAGCCCACGCATAATATCGAAGTCATGGACGGCATGGCCGCTGTTGAGGTCGGCGTTCTTAAGCCAGCGTGGCCTGATCTCACGCGCGATCACCCTCCAAGCCAGCGCCTCGGAAGGCTTGCTGGGTGGACTGATGACTCGGGCCGAGTAGAACCTCAAGAAGGGGTTGATCTCATCTCCGAATCGACGAGGCTGGCGGTCGTTCCCGACCGTCAGGCGCGGCGAAGTCTCGTCCAGTCTGTCGTCGATCACGACGAAGGTCGACCCTCCCCGCTCACGTCGGAGGCTGCGTAGCTTCACGGCCGGTCTGCTCCCGCCACTGTCCGCCGCCGGCTTGGACGAGACGAGTGACCATCCGACGGGCCTCGTCCTCGGTGTCGAACTCCCACCGGAGCATCTGGCCAGTCTCGGAGTCGCTGGCACACCATCGTCTCGTTGCTGATGGAGTTGGGCGTCCCGCCGCACGTCGTCCAGGCCATCGCCCGGCACGCTGACGTGAAAACCACGCTGAAGATCCACTCGCATGCCAACGTCGACGCGATGCGTCAGGCGCTCGGCAAGCTCGACGGGCGTCTCTGATAGACCCTGTTGCTGTCAGCGTTGCTGTCACCGTCCCCGAGGAACGATCTTCTCGGGGCGGTTTCTGCTGATGATGAAGGGTGGGCGCGGCAGGTTTCGAACCTGCGACCCCTCGCTTGTAAGGCGAGTGCTCTCCCACTGAGCTACGCGCCCGGAACGCCCGTACGGCGGGCCGGAGCGGCCAGCTTACCTGCCCGCCTCCGGCCCCGCGCAACGACGTGCCTGGGGTGTGGGACTCAGGCGGCGACGGCCTCGGCCAGCGCCTTGCGCCAGCCCTGCTGGTCGCGCGCCTCGCCGGGCATGTTCATCTCGGCGAACCGGACCACGCCGGCCTTGTCGATGACGAAGGTGCCCCGGTTGGCGATGCCCGCGACGTCGTTGAAGACGCCGTACGCCTGCGCCACCGCGCCGTGCGGCCAGAAGTCGGCCAGCAGCGGGAACTGGTAGCCCTCCCGGTCGGCCCAGATCTTGTGGGCGTACACGGAGTCGACGCTGACGGTCAGCACCTGGACGTCGTCGTTGACGTACTCGTTGAGGTTGTCCCGCACCTCGCACAGCTCGCCCTGGCAGATGCCGGTGAAGGCGAGCGGGTAGAAGACCAGCAGCACGGTCTTGCGACCGCGGAAGTCGGAGAGCCGGACCTCCTGGTTGTTCTGGTCCTTGAGCAGGAAGTCGGGCGCCTCGGCGCCAACCTCGATGGGCATGCGTGCTCCCTCGGGGATCGGGACTGGAGATGATCAGCCTGCCACACCCGGCACCCGCGGCCGCCGGGTGCCGGGGCCGCCCCTACTTCTTGCTCTTGGAACCGCGCCGCATGACGAGCCGGGCTCCGCTCCAGTCGCGGCCGGCGTTGATGGTGGAGGTCTGCTGAAGCCCGGCGGTCTGCGCGCTCTCCGCGACCTCGCTCGGCTCGACGTGGCCGTCGCGGCCGGCCTTCGGGGTCAGGAGCCAGACCACGCCGTTGTCCGCGAGCGGCCCGAGTGCGTCGACGAGGAGCTCGAACAGGTCACCGTCGCCGTCGCGGTGCCAGACCAGAACCGCGTCGACCACCTCGTCGGTGTCCTCGTCGACGAGTTCCCCACAGCGGTCGGTCAGGGCGTCCCGGAGATCGGTGTCGACGTCGTCGTCGTAGCCCATCTCCATGACGACCATGCCCGGCTCGATACCGAACCGGTCCGCCAGGCTGCGTACCCCGTCGGCCTGGCCAGCGGTCGCGCTCACTGTCGCGTGCCTCCTCATCTATCCCTGCTCGTGGCGTCGGGTGACACCGTCGGGCTCAGTCCACACAGTTGCGGCTCGCCGCGCAAGTGGCGCACCGGGTGGAACGGAATTTACCGTGCCAGCAGCGTACGGGCACCCTGGGTGATGGCTTCGGCGGAGACCAGTACCTGACGGGCAGCCGGACCTAATGGTACAAACGAGTCAAGTGCGGCTACGCGGCGCGCGGCGCCCACGTATCCGGTGTCGACGAGCGCGGACAGCACGCCCTCGCCCACCCCGCCGGTTCGCCGCGTCTCGTCCACCACCAGCACCCGGCCGGTCGCCGAGGCCTCCCGGATGATGTCGGCCACCGGCAGCGGCGCCAGCCAGCGCAGGTCCACCACCCGGCTGCCCACGCCCTCCCCGGCCAGCGTCGCCGCGGCGCGCAGCGACATCCGCACCCCGCTACCGAACGTGATGATGGTGAGGTCCTCGGCGGAGCCGACCCCGTAGACGCGGGCCCGCCCGATCGGCACGTGCCGGTCCGCCCAGGTGCCCGGTTCGGCGTACTCGGCGGTCCACTCGTCGTCACCGTCCGTGTACAGGTCACGGACGTGGTAGAGCGCGATCGGCTCCACGAAGACGCAGACGCTGCCGTCCACCCGGGCCGCCGCCAGGCAGGTACGCAGCATCGGCGCGGCGTCGTCCGGCCGGGCCGGCACGGCCACCACCAGCCCCGGTACGTCCCGCAGCGCCCCCAGCGAGTCGTCGTTGCGGTCGTGCCCGCCGAGCCCGTCCGGGCTCGCCAGGCCGGGCACCCGCACCACCATCGGGTTGCGGAACGCGCCCCGGGACAGGAACCGCATGGTGGCCGCCTCGCCGCGGAGCTGGTCCCCGGCGCCGTGCAGCAGCGTCAGGTGGCGGATCTCGGGCACCGGCAGCAGACCGGCCAGCCCGGCGCCCAGCCCGAGCCCGAGGATCGAGATCTCGTCCGGCAGTGTGTCGAACACGCGCGCCGCCCCGAACCGGTCCCGCAGCCCCTCGGTCACCCCGTACACCCCGCCCCGGGCGGCCACCTCGTGGCCGAACACCGCCGTACCGGGGTGGTCGAGCATGCCGTCGGCGAGCGCCGCGTTGATGCTCTGCGCCAGCGTCAGCGGGCCGGTCAGCTCCGGCGGCTTGCCGCCGAACGCCTCCGCCCGCGCTCCCGCGCCCGGCCCGGCCGCGTGCGCCGCCGCCTCGGCGACCGCGCGGGACACCCGCACGGGCCGGCGCGGCGCCAGTTCCCGCACGATCTCGACCGGGGAGGCGAGCTTCGGCTCGTCCAGCACCTCCTCGGCGACGCGGCGCAGTTGCCAGCCCCGCTCGTCGTAGCGGGCCAGCAACTCCTCGCCACTGGCGTACCCGGAGGTCACCAGCAGTCGCGCGGTGGCCAGCAGCGGGTCGCGGGCCGCGTCGCCGTCACCCTGCTCCATCAGGCGGACCGCGCTCAGGTGCAGCACTGCGGGCCGGCGCTGCCGGCGTACCCAGTCCGCCGCCTCCGCCGCGACCCGGTAGGTCGCGGCCAGGTCCCCGCCGTCGGCGGCGAGGTACCGGATGCCGGGCCGGGCCCGCAGCGTGGCGGCCACCCAGCCGTCGGCGGAGGCGCCGCTGTCCGCGCAGACGAACAGCACGGGGATGCGCAGGCCGGTGTGGTCGTACCAGCCGGTCGTGTTCAGCGCGGCGGTGGCCGTGGCGTGGTCGACCGCGCCGTCGTCGAAGGAGCAGACCACCACGGCGTCCGCGGGCCAGGGCGCCGCCTCCGCCTCGCCGTCGGCGGGTCGCACACCGCGGCGCAGCCGCTCCAGCGCGAGCCCCAGGCCGACGGCGCGCGGCAGGTGCGAGCCGGCGGTCGAGGTGGTCGGCACGACCGCCAGGTCGGCGCGGCCGAAGACCTTCGCCCGCCCGCCGGCTGCGGGTTCCTCGGCGGAGGCGACGATGCCGCGCAGCACGTCGCGCGCCGCCGCCGCGAAGGCGTCGTCGGGCGCGGGCTGCGGCAGATCGGGTACGACGACAGTCGCGTCCCCGTCCGCGTCCACGACGATCCCGGCGCCCACGGGGAGGCTGCCCGCCTCCGTCTCCCCCGGGCCAGCGTCGAGATCTTGGTGGGAAACGGCCCCCGGAGGGGCGCTTTCGCTCCAAGATCTTCCCGGTTCCGGGGCGGTGGGTGGGGCGTCGGCGCCGGTCGCGGGCGGCAGGTCCGGCGGGATGGACGCGGCGGGCGGCGGGGTGGGCGCGGCGGGGGCCGGCTCGTCGGGTGAGTTGCCCGGGGCTGCGCCGGACGCGCCGGCACCGGCGGAGGGGGGCGGGGCGGCGGGGAAGGCGCCGGCGGCCTGGGCGGCGCGCAGGCAGTAGAACGCGCCGGACCGGGCGTGCAGCAGCGCGGGGTCGGTCGGCCGCAGCGCGGCGGCCACCGCGGCGTCGCCCTCGTGACCGGCCGACTCGACGGTGAAGTACCCCTCGCCGAAGCCGGACAGCCACCGCCCGGCCAGGTCGAGCAGCCGGCTGGTCACCTGGGCGTCGAACAGGGCCAGCGTCTGCGCCCCGGTCAACGGCCCGCCGTCGGGCAGCGGCAGCGGTTCGCCCAGGTCGCGCCGCTGGTCGGGCGCCCCGAGCGCGGCCAGTTCGGCTCGGAGCCGGTCGTCGAGATCGTGCGGGGTGGTCACGCGGACAGCATTACCGACTCGGGCCCGCCTCGCCCACTCGGACACGTTCCGCCCGGCGTGGCTCAGACCTGGCCACACTCCTGCGGGCAGCCTTCGTCGGAGACCTTGAGCACCAGGTCCCGCAGTGTGGCCAGTTCGTCGGCGCTCAACCGGTCGAGGAGTCGGGAGTCCGACATCACCTGGCGGAGCCGGTCACGTACCTGCCGCCCCCGCCCGGTGACCACGAGCGCCTTCTGCCGCCGGTCGGCCGGGTCGGTACGCCGTTCCACCAGCCCGGCCTGCTCCAGCTTGTCGGCCAGGCCGGTGACGTTTGACCTGTCGCAGCCGAGCCGCTCGGCGAGGTCACGGGCCGGGAGCGGACGGTCCGGGTCCAGCTGGTGCAGCGCCCGCGCGACCGCCGGGGTGAGGCCCAGCGCCGCGATCCCCTCGTCCTGGTGGTGCCGCATCGCCGCGGCGACGTCCAGGATCCGGCGCACGGTCTCCCCGGCCAGCTCCGCCCGGTCGTGGACGGTGGGAACGGTGGATTGCGCCATCAGGCCATCGTATGGGCGAGTCGATCTTCGATCAGCCGGACGGTGAGGCACCTCATGCCGCGGGCAGGAACGAGAAGCGCACCTGACGGTCGGGGTTGTCGCCGTTGGTGTCGACCAGGCAGATCGACTGCCAGGTGCCGAGCTGGAGCCGCCCGCCGAGCACCGGCAGCGTCGCGTACGGCGGCACGAACGCCGGCAGCACGTGGTCGCGGCCGTGCCCGGGTGAGCCGTGCCGGTGCCGCCACCTGTCGTCGGTGGGGAGCAGGTCGTCGAGCGCCCGCAGCAGGTCGTCGTCGGACCCCGCGCCGGTCTCGATGATCGCCAGCCCGGCGGTGGCGTGCGGGACGAAGACGTGCAGCAGGCCGTCGCCAGCCCCGGACACGAACCGTTCGGCCTCGCTCGTGATGTCCCGGACGGTCGGCCGGGAGCCGGTCCGGACGGTGATCACCTCACTGCGCATACGGCGCATTCTGCCCCAGTGCCCGGTTCGCCGCCGAGTCCGCCGATAGCGCATCCGGTGATCGCGCAAAGTTACTGATGGGTACCTGTGTTCAGCGTCGCGTCTGGGGGTGGGAGAGGTGACGACACGCGCCACCAGGGGGCAGGATGGCGCTAGAGACCTATCCCACACGAAACCGAGGGAACGCCTGTGGCTACGGAACGCAAGCGCCCGGTGATCACCGCTGGTCTGCCGAGCCAGCTTCCGGACATCGACCCTGAAGAGACCAGCGAATGGGTCGAGTCACTCGACGGTGTCATCGACGAGCGCGGGACAAAGCGAGCCCGGTACGTCATGCTGCGCCTGCTGGAGCGGGCCCGCGAGCGGCAGGTCGGGGTGCCGTCGCTGACCACCACCGACTACATCAACACGATCCCGCCGGAGCGCGAGCCGTGGTTCCCGGGTGACGAGCACGTCGAGCGGCGGCTGCGGGCGTACATCAGGTGGAACGCCGCGATGCTGGTGCACCGGGCGCAGCGCCCGGAGATCGGCGTCGGTGGGCACATCTCCACGTTCGCCAGCTCGGCGTCCCTCTACGAGGTGGGCTTCAACCACTTCTTCCGGGGCAAGAACCACCCGGGCGGCGGTGACCAGATCTTCTACCAGGGTCACGCCTCCCCCGGCATGTACGCGCGGGCGTTCCTGGAGGGCCGGCTCAGCGAGAGCCAGCTCGACGGCTTCCGGCAGGAGCTGTCGCACCCCGGCGGCGGGCTGCCGTCGTACCCGCACCCGCGGCTGATGCCGGACTTCTGGGAGTTCCCCACCGTCTCCATGGGCCTCGGGCCGCTGAACGCCATCTACCAGGCGCGGTTCAACCGCTACCTGCACCACCGTGGCATCAAGGACACCTCCCAGCAGCACGTGTGGGCGTTCCTCGGCGACGGTGAGATGGACGAGGTCGAGTCGCTCGGCGCGATCGGCGTGGCCGCCCGCGAGGAGCTGGACAACCTCACCTTCGTGATCAACTGCAACCTCCAGCGCCTGGACGGACCGGTCCGCGGCAACGGCAAGGTCATGCAGGAGCTGGAGGCGTTCTTCCGGGGCGCCGGCTGGAACGTCATCAAGGTCGTCTGGGGCCGGGAGTGGGACCCGCTGCTCGCCGCGGACACCGACGGCGCGCTGGTCAACCTGATGAACACCACGCCCGACGGTGACTACCAGACCTACAAGGCGGAGTCCGGGGCGTACGTGCGGGAGCACTTCTTCGGCCGCGACCCGCGGACCCGCAAGATGGTCGAGCACCTGTCCGACGACGAGATCTGGAACCTCAAGCGGGGTGGCCACGACTACCGCAAGCTCTACGCGGCCTACAAGGCGGCGATGGAGCACACCGGGCAGCCGACGGTGATCCTCGCCAAGACGATCAAGGGCTGGACGCTCGGCTCGCACTTCGAGGGCCGCAACGCCACGCACCAGATGAAGAAGCTGACGCTGGAGGACCTGAAGCTCTTCCGCGACCGCCTCTACCTGGACATCCCGGACAAGCAGCTGGAGGAGAACCCGTACCTCCCGCCGTACTACACCCCGGGCGAGAAGTCGGACGAGATCACGTACCTGAAGGACCGGCGTCAGCAGCTCGGCGGCTACCTGCCCACGCGCAGCACCGCGCGCAAGACGCTGACCATCCCGGGCACCGAGCGGTTCTCCGACGTCAAGCGCGGGTCCGGCAAGCAGAAGGTCGCCACCACGATGGCGTTCGTCCGCCTGCTCAAGGACATCATGAAGGACAAGGAGTTCGGCAAGCGCTGGGTGCCGATCATCCCGGACGAGGCCCGTACCTTCGGTATGGACTCGCTGTTCCCGACCCAGAAGATCTACTCGCCGCACGGCCAGCGCTACACCTCGGTGGACCGGGAGCTGTTCCTGTCCTACAAGGAGTCGACCACCGGCCAGATCCTGCACGAGGGGATCAACGAGGCCGGTTCGGTGGCCTCCTTCACGGCCGCGGGCACGGCGTACGCCACCCACGGCGAGCCGATGATCCCGCTGTACATCTTCTACTCGATGTTCGGCTTCCAGCGCACCGGCGACGGGTTCTGGGCGGCAGCGGACCAGATGGCGCGGGGCTTCGTGCTCGGCGCGACCGCCGGCCGGACCACGCTCAACGGTGAGGGCCTCCAGCACGAGGACGGCCACTCGCTGCTGCTCGCCGCCACCAACCCGGCGGTGGTCGCGTACGACGCGGCGTTCGCCTACGAGCTGGCGCACATCGTGGAGAACGGCCTGCACCGGATGTACGGCGAGGCGCAGGAGAACATCTTCTACTACCTCACCGTCTACAACGAGCCGATCTTCCAGCCGGCCGAGCCGGAGGGGGTGGACGTCGAGGGCATCGTCAAGGGCATCTACCGCTACTCCCCCGCGCCGCAGGTCGGCGACGACGCGCCGAAGGCGAACATCCTCGCCTCCGGCACCGGCATGCAGTGGGCGCTCAAGGCCCAGCAGCTGCTCGCCGAGGACTGGGGCGTGTCGGCCGACGTGTGGTCGGTGACGTCCTGGACCGAGCTGCGCCGCGACGCGGTGGAGTGCGAGGAGCACAACCTGCTCAACCCGGGCGAGGAGCCGCGGGTGCCGTACGTCGCGCGGAAGCTGGCCGACGCCGACGGGCCGAAGGTCGCGGTCAGCGACTGGATGCGCGCGGTACCGGACCTGATCGCCCGCTGGGTACCCGGGGACTACACCTCGCTCGGCACCGACGGCTTCGGCATGTCGGACACCCGGCACGCGCTGCGCCGCCATTTCCACGTGGACGCCGAGTCGGTGGCGGTCGCGACGCTGCGCCAGCTCGCGCTGCGCGGCGTGGTGCCGGCCCACGTGCCGGCCGACGCCGCCCGCAAGTACGCGCTGGACGACGTCAACGCCGCCCCGGTCGGCGAGACCGGCGGCGACAGCTGAAAGGAAGGGCCCCTTCTTAACGCCTCCGGTAGAGGAGGGGCCCCTTCTTAACACCTCGGGAACAGACGACGACGGCCCGGCGTCCCTGGCGGGAACGCCGGGCCGTCACCATCGCGGGCGGCGCCGGGACGGGCTCGGTCAGCCGACGGCGGCCAGGTCGGTCAGCCGGGCCAGCGAGTCCTCCAGATCGGCGCCGACCCGGCGCAGGCCGAGCCGGAGCAGGGCCGCCTTGACGGGTCCGGCGGGCCACCGCACGACGATCAGGCGTACGACTGTGCCGCCGTCCTCGTCGTCCGGGGTCAGCTGGACGTAGATCTCGGTGCGCGCCTCGGCCCGGGCGCCGGCGCCCTTCGCGCGTTCGCGCCAGCCGATCAGGGTCGGCTCCTGGAAGGCGATCACCTCGGCCTCGTGCGCGGCGCCGCGTCCAGCCTGGACCAGCTGCCGTCGCCCGAATCCCTCCCCGGAGAGGACCTCGGCCGCGCGGACTCCCGCCAGCCAGGCCGGCAGCTGTTCGGCGCGCTGCACGACATCCCAGACCACATCCACCGGCGCAGCCACGTGCGCGCTTCGTTCCACGAGGATCATGAGTATCTTTCCCCCACTTAAATCACATCCGCGATATTCGGCACTCTATGTGTAAATCGGACTTAAGCGGACGGGTTCGGAAAAGACACGCCGAACCGCCTTGCGCCACCCAGTCATCTCGGCCTATGGCGCAGCGGTCCGCGGAGCCCTAGAGTCGCGAGCACGCTTCACGTTCTGGAGGGTGACTTGACGACCGCGCCGATGCCCGAGTTCCCCGCCGGCTTCCGCTGGGGGGTCTCCACCTCCGCGTACCAGATCGAGGGCGCGACCACAGTCGACGGCCGCGGGCCGTCCATCTGGGACACGTTCGCCCACACCCCCGGCCGGATCGCCGACGGCAGCACGGGCGACCAGGCGTGCGACCACTACCACAGGTACGCCGAGGACACCGCGCTGCTGGCCGGGCTGGGGGTGTCCGCGTACCGGTTCTCCATCGCCTGGCCCCGGATCCAGCCGGCCGGCACCGGCCCGGCCAACGCCGCCGGCCTGGACTTCTACGACCGGCTGGTGGACGGTCTGCTCGCCGCCGGCGTCGACCCGGTCGCCACGCTGTTCCACTGGGACCTGCCGCAGGCGCTGGAGGACGCCGGCGGCTGGCTGAACCGGGACACCGCCGCGCGCTTCGCCGAGTACGCCGACCTGACCGCCGCCCGCCTCGGTGACCGGGTGAAGCTCTGGATCACGCTCAACGAACCGTTCATCCACATGAGCCTCGGCCACGGCACGGGCGAGCACGCACCCGGCCGGACGCTGCTGTTCGACGCCTTCCCGGTGGCCCACCACCAGCTCCTCGGACACGGTCTCGCGGTCGCCGCGCTGCGCGCCCGCACCACGTCCCCGGTGGCGATCGCCAACAACTACTCCCCGGTGCGGCTCGCCGGCGACACCGACGCGGACCGGGCCGCCGCGGCGGCGTACGACGCGCTGCACAACCGGTTGTTCACCGATCCGCTGCTCACGCGCGGCTACCCCGACGCGCTCGGCCCCGACGCGGGCGTGGTGCGCGACGGCGACCTGGACGTCATCGCCGCGCCGATCGACGTCCTCGGCGTCAACTACTACAACCCGACGGGCATCCGGGCGCCGGAGGCGGACTCGCCGCTGCCGTTCGAGATCGTGCCGCTGGACGGCTACCCGCGTACCGCGTTCGACTGGCCGGTGGCCCCGGAGGGGCTGCGCGAGCTGCTGCTCCTGCTGCACGAGCGGTACGGCGACGCGCTGCCGCCGATCCAGGTCACCGAGAGCGGCTGCGCGTACGACGACGCGCCAGGCGCCGACGGCCGGGTGCACGACCCGGAGCGGGTCGCGTACATGGACGGCCACATCCGCGCGGTGCACCAGGCGATGGCCGAGGGCGTGCCGGTGACCGGGTACTTCGTCTGGTCGCTGCTGGACAACTGGGAGTGGGCCGAGGGCTTCACCAAGCGGTTCGGCCTGGTGCACGTCGACTTCGACACGCAGCGGCGGACGCCGAAGTCGTCGTACACCTGGTTTCGGGATCTGATCCGGCGATGACCACGATGAACCCGACGCCGGCGTCGCTGCCGGCGGCGCTCGCGGAGCCGACCGTGCCGGTGCGGCGCGGCTGGATCGCGCTGATCTTCGCGGCCAACCTGGGCGTCTGGATGGCGTTCTTCACCCCGATCCAGGTGCTGCTGCCGCAGCAGGTGGAACGGATCGCACCGGCCGACAAGGAGGCCATGCTGGCGGTGGTCACCGGCCTCGGCGCGCTCGCCGCGGTGCTGGCGAACCCGCTGGCCGGGGCGCTGTCCGACCGCACGTCGCTGCGGCTGGCCAACCGGCACTTCGGCCGCCGGCACGTCTGGACCGCGTGCGGCGCCGTGGTCGGCGCGCTCGCGCTGGTGCTGCTGGCCCGGCAGAACACCATCGCCGGGGTGGCGGTGGCCTGGGTGGCCGCGCAGGTCTGCTTCAACGCGATGCTTGCGAGCCTGACCGCCGCGATCCCGGACCGGGTGCCGGTGGCGCAGCGCGGCGGCGTGTCCGGCTGGGTGGGCATCCCGCAGGCGCTGGGCCTGGTGCTCGGCGCGGTGCTGGTCACCGCCGTGGTCACCGGCAACGCCGCCGGGTACGCGGCGATCGCGCTCGCCGTGCTGCTGCTGTCGCTGCCGTTCGCGCTGCTGACCCAGGACGACCACCTGCCCCGGGAGCACCGCTCGCCGCTGCGGCTGCGGTCGCTGTTCGCCTCGATGTGGATCAGCCCGCGCCGCCACTCCGACTTCGCCTGGGCCTGGTTCACCCGGTTCCTGGTGCAGACCGGCAACGCGCTCGGCACGCTCTACCTGCTCTACTTCCTCACCGACGGGGTACGGGTGGCCGACCCCGAGGGCTCCCTGCTGGTGCTGATCCTGCTCTACACGGTCGGCATGATGCTCACCGCTGTGGTCGCCGGGCGCATGTCGGACCGCTCCGGCCGGCGCAAGGTCTTCGTGATCGCCTCCGGGCTGATCATGGCGGTGGCGGCGGTGCTGCTCGCGGTGGCGCCGACCTGGCCGATGGCGATCGTCGCGGCGCTGCTGCTCGGCGCCGGGTACGGCGTCTATCTGGCGGTGGACGCCGCGCTGATCACGCAGGTGCTGCCCGCCGCCACCGACCGGGCCAAGGATCTCGGCGTGATCAACATCGCGAACTCGGCGCCGCAGGTGCTCGGGCCGGCGCTGTCCGCGCCGATCGTCGTGCACCTCGGCGGCTACCCGACGCTGTACGCGGTCACCGCGGCGGTCACCCTGCTCGGCAGCGCCCTGGTCGTGAAGATCCGCTCCGTGCCGTGACGCCCGCCGACCGCGGCGCGCGTGTCAGCGCGTGTTAAGAAGGGGCCCCTTCACCTCCGGAGACGTTAAGAAGGGGCCCTTCCTTACTCGGTGGCGGTCCGCCGTAGGCTGGGGGGCGTGACGGTACGTGTACGCTTCGCCCCTTCCCCGACCGGTATGTTCCACGTCGGCGGCGCCCGCTCGGCGCTGCAGAACTGGATCTTCGCCAAGCAGCAGGGCGGGGTGTTCGTGCTGCGCATCGAGGACACCGACGCGGCACGTAACCGGCCCGAGTGGACCGAGGGCATCCTCTCCGCGCTCGACTGGATCGGCATCGCCCGGGGCAGCTACGAGGGCCCGTACTTCCAGTCCTCGTACGCGGGCGAGCACCGGGCCGCCGCGCAGCGGCTGTACGAGGGCGGCCGGGCCTACTACTGCGACTGCACCCGCGAGGACGTGCAGGCGCGTACCGGCCCGCAGCAGCGCGGCTACGACGGCTTCTGCCGCGACCGCGGCCTGGAGCCGGGCGAGGGGCGGGCACTGCGCTTCCGTACGCCGGACGAGGGCGAGACAGTGGTGGTCGACCTGGTCCGCGGCGAGCCGACGTTCGAGAACAAGCTGATCGAGGACTTCGTCATCGCCCGCGGTGACGGCTCCCCGGTGTTCCTGCTGGCGAACGTGGTCGACGACATGTCGATGGGGATCACCCACGTGATCCGGGCCGAGGAGCACCTGCCGAACACCCCGAAGCAGCAGCTGCTGTGGGATGCGCTGGGCGTCAAGCCGCCGGTCTGGGCGCACGTGCCGGTGGTGGTCAACGAGAAGCGGCAGAAGCTGTCCAAGCGGCGGGACAAGGTCGCGCTGGAGGCGTACCGGGACGAGGGCTACCTCGCCGACGCGATGCGCAACTACCTGATGCTGCTGGGCTGGGCGCCGTCGGGCGACCGGGAGATCGTGCCCTGGTCGGTGATCGAGGAGGAGTTCCGGCTGGACGAGGTGAACCCGTCCCCGGCGTTCTTCGACGAGAAGAAGCTGCGCGCGTTCAACGGCGACTACATCCGGGCGCTGCCGGTGGCGGACTTCGTCGAGGCGTGCCGGCCGTGGCTCACCGGCACCGGGACCATCGCCCCGCCGCCGTGGCAGCCCGACGAGTTCGACCCGGCCGCGTTCGCGGCGGTGGCCCCGCTGGCGCAGACCCGGATCGCGGTGCTCAGCGAGATCGTGCCGAACGTCGACTTCCTGTTCCTGGCCGACCCGCTGATCGACGAGGCGGCCTGGGCCAAGGCGATGAAGGAGGGCGCGGCCGACCTGCTGGACGCGGCTGTCGTCGCGTTCGAGGCGCTGGAGTCCTGGGACGCCGAGTCGCTCAAGGCGACGCTGGAGGCGGTCGGCGCGGAACGCGGGCTGAAGCTGGGCAAGGCGCAGGCGCCGGTACGCGTCGCGGTCACCGGGCGCACCGTCGGCCTGCCGCTGTTCGAGTCGCTTGAGGTGCTCGGCCGCGACCGTACGCTGACCCGGCTGCGCGCCGCCCGCGTACGCCTGGTCTGAGCGGTCAGCGGCGCGCGGCGCGGCGGCGTAGCAGCAGCCCGCCCCCGAGCGCGGCGAGCAGCACCACCGCGCCGGCCGCCCACAGCCAGCCCGTACCCCCGTCGTCGTCCGCCTCGGCGGCGGCCGGGGTCGGGCTCGCCGGGGACGGCGCGGCGCTGGTGGGCGCGGCGGTCGGCGCGGCGCTGGTCGGCGGCGCGCTCGCCGACGGCGACTCCGCCGGGGTGCCGGTGGTCAGCGTGAACCGGATCTCCCCCTTGACCGGATGGCCGTCGTCGGAGGCCAGCCGGTAGGTCACGATGTAGAGGCCGGCCGCGCCCGGCCGGAACGGCACCGTCACGCGCTTGCCGGAGAAGGCCGGCGCGCCGCCGGTAGCGGCCACGTTGTCCGGGCCGGTGACGGTGACCTCGGTGGTGGCCTCCTTCGGCGTGGCGAGGAACCGCAGCTCGATCCGCTCCGGTGCGGCGGCCAGCCGGGCCCCGTCGCGCGGGTCACTGCCGGTCAGCGAGTTGTGCGCGGCGGCCGGCGCGGCCGGCAGCAGCGCGGACGCCGCGACCACCCCGAGCACCACCGCCCAGGTACGCGCCACACGGGCGACCCTGCCCCCCATGGTTCCCTCCGTCCGGGTAGGATCCGGCCGATGATCATCGACCGTTCATTGGTCGGTCTCAGCTCGCAGATAGTTCCAAATACTCTTCCACCAGCTGCAACCGAGCGCCGTTCTGCGGAGTCTTGTGGTGGACACCGGTCCAGTGTGACCTGCAGCGGAAGCCAGCCATCGAACGGGGCGAGGAGGCGGCGATGATCCGAAGGGTGAGACGGCTGCTGGTCGCCGTGACCGGGGGCGTGGCGGCCCTGGCGTGCACGCTGGTCCTGACCGGCACGGCGGCGGCCCAGGCGGCGCCCAAGCCGAAGCCGGCCCCGACCGGCGTCGACATCAGCGGCGAGCGGCTCGACGCGCCGCTGAAGCTGCGCGCCGACACCAGCCCGAACGAGGTCAACCTGGTGATCGACCAGGTCCGGTGGCTGGGTACGACCGGCCAGCTGCGCGGCCCGGCCGCGAAGGATCTCGGTCCGAAGTACACCGTGGTGGTGCTCGCCGCCGCCGGCCCGCAGCGCACCTACGACCTGTTCCCGCT
The DNA here is from genome assembly GCF_030519385.1 of Micromonospora sp. C28ISP2-4. Taxonomy (NCBI): domain Bacteria; kingdom Bacillati; phylum Actinomycetota; class Actinomycetes; order Micromonosporales; family Micromonosporaceae; genus Micromonospora; species Micromonospora sp. C28ISP2-4. The sequence goes on from NZ_JAUMKG010000010.1 coordinate 18,520, forward strand.
GGCCAAGGGCGGTCCGCGGATCTACCGGCCGGGCAAGCAGCCCGACCTGAGCAGCACCCGTGCCGGCTGGTTCTTCGGGCGGCTCAACATGCCCGAGACGCTGCGCTCGGTCGGCGTGCCGATGCCGGCCCAGTTCGACACGCTCGCCGGCGGCATCGGCGGCGGCGAGCGGGTGCTTCCGGAGGAGGCGCTCGACCCGGTGCAGAACATCGACACCGCGCTCGGCGAACTCCAGCGGCTGCTGCTGCTCAACGTGGGCATCGTGCTGGTCATCACCGCCGGGCTGGCCGGCATCGCGCTGCTGGTCCGCCGCCGCACCCGCTGAGCCACGGCATGCGCTGTGCCGCCGCACCCGCTGAGCACGGCACCCGCTGAGCCGCGGCACGCGCCGCGTCAGCACCAGCGGCGCGGCGGGCGCTCCCGGCGGACGATGCGGTTGCGCGGGCGTACCGCGCCGTGACGATGGGCGCCCGCCCAACCCGCCAGGCCGCTGCGGCAGCTCCGGTCGGCCGGTTCCTCGTCGGCCGGGTGCGCCGGCTCCGCCGCCCGCTGCCGGGGCACACCCGGCTCGTCCTCGGCGCGCTCCGGCACCCGGCCGGCCGGCTGCTCGCCCTGCTGGTTCAGGCACGGCCGGCGCAGGTGTGTGGCAGTCGCCGGCTGGTCGTGGCCCCGCCGGCAGGCCTCACCCTGGGCGCAACCGTGCTCGGCCTCCCCCTGCGCCATCCCGGCCCCCCTCACGCGTCGCCCTCGCCCGCCCGGCCGGAGTCTGGCCCGGCGTGCCCTGACACCGTACTGGCCCGCCCGAACAAGATCGTCAGCGCGTACCGGTGGAGATCGTCACGCGGCTGCGGACCCGTCGCCTCGAAGTGGATCCGCTGGTCACGCCGTGTCAGGCTGGTGCGGTGAGCGAACCGGGCGGAACGGAGACGTCGGCGACGCTGCGCCGCATCGAACGGGCGGCGGGTGGGCTGGCCACCGCCAGTGTGGCCCGGATGGACGAGACGCTGCCGTGGTTCCGCGAGCTGCCCGCCGACCAGCGCTCCTGGGTCATGCTCGTCGCCCAGGCCGGCGTGCGCTCGCTGGTGCAGTGGCTGCGCCAGGGCGGCGGCGCCACCGACCGCACCCAGGAGGTGTCGGACGAGGTCTTCGCCGCCGCGCCGCAGGCGCTGGCCCGCTCGATCAGCCTCCAGCAGACCGTGGCGCTGATCAAGGTGACCATCGACGTGGTCGAGGAGCAGGTGTCGGAGCTGGCCGTGCCGGGCGAGGAGCAGTCACTGCGCGAGGCGGTGCTGCGCTTCTCCCGGGAGATCGCGTTCGCCGCCGCGCGGGTCTACGCCCGGGCCGCCGAGAGCCGCGGCTCCTGGGACGCCCGGCTGCAGGCGCTGCTGGTCGACGCGCTGCTGCGGGGCGACTCCCCGGACGTGCTGGCCAGCCGGGCCGCCGCGCTCGGCTGGACGGACGCGCCTCCGGTGGCGGTGGCGGTGGGCCGCTCCCCCGGCGGCGAGGTGGCCGCCGTGTTGCACACCGTCTACCGGCAGGCCCGGCGGATCGGCGTCGAGGTGATCGGCGGCGTGCACGGCGACCGCCTGGTCATCGTGCTGGGCGGGGCGGCCGATCCGGTGGCGGCCACGGAGAAGCTGCGTACCGCGTTCGGCGAGGGGCCGGTGGTGGTCGGCCCGGCGGTGCCCAGCCTGGACGAGGCCACCGAGTCGGCGCGGGCGGCGCTGGCCGGGTTCCGGGCCGCGCCGGCCTGGCCGACCGCGCCGTGCCCGGTCGCCGCCGACGAGCTGCTCCCGGAACGCGCGCTGGCCGGCGACACCGAGGCCCGCCGCCGGTTGCGCCACGACGTGTACGCGGCACTGGCCCGCTCCGGCGGCGAGCTGCTGGAGACGCTCGACGCGTTCTTCGCCGCCGGCGGCACGCTGGAGAGCGCGGCGCGGGCGCTGTTCGTGCATCCGAACACCGTGCGCTACCGGCTGAAGCGGATCGCCGAGGTGACCGGCTTCTCGCCGCTGGCCCCGCGCGACGCGTTCGCGTTGCAGGTCGCGCTGACTGTGGGACGCCTCGACCCGGTGGTGCCGGCGGTCTCCGACAGGCGATGACCGCCGACGATCTTTGTAGGTTTCCTCTAAAGGTTCTAGTGCGGTTTCGTGCCGTACGTTACAGCGCGGCACGCCGGTATCCGTCAGAGTCGTACACGTGCTCGCCGTACTCTCTCCCGGACAGGGTTCCCAGAAGCCCGGCTTCCTCGCGCCGTGGCTCGACCTCCCCGGCGCCGAGGCGCGTCTGCGCTGGTGGTCGGCGCTGGCCGGGGTGGACCTGATCCACCTGGGCACCGGCGCCGACGCGGACGAGATCAAGGACACCGCCCGTACCCAGCCGCTGCTGGTCGCCGCCGCGCTGCTCGCCGCCGAGCACCTGCCCATGCACGACGTCGGGCTGGTCGCCGGGCACAGCGTCGGTGAGCTGGGCGCCGCCGCGCTGGCCGGGGTACTGCCGGCCGAGTCCGCCGTGACGCTCGCCGGCGTACGCGGACGGGAGATGGCCGCCGCCTGCGCGCTGGAGCCGACCGGGATGGCCGCCGTGCTCGGCGGTGACCCGGACGAGGTGATCGCCGCGCTCACGGCGCACGGGCTGCACCCGGCCAACCGCAACGGCGCCGGCCAGATCGTGGCCGCCGGCGCTGTCGACGCGCTCGACAAGCTGGCCGCCGAGCCGCCGACGCGCACCCGGGTCATCCGGCTCCAGGTGGCGGGCGCGTTCCACACGCCGTACATGGCGCCAGCCGAGACCGCGCTCGCCGCGGTCGCCGCCGGCGTCCCGGCCTCCGCCCCGGCCCGGATCCTGCTGTCCAACCTCGACGGCACACCGGTCGGGCACGGCCCGGAGACGGTGCGGCGGCTGGTCCGGCAGGTGACCGCGCCGGTCCGCTGGGACCTGTGCATGCGGACGCTGGCCGACCTCGGCGTCACCGGCGTGATCGAGCTGCCGCCCGCCGGCACCCTCGCCGGGCTGGTCAAGCGGGAACTCAAGGGCGAGGGCGCACCCGAGATCGTCACCCTGAACACCCCGGCCGACCTGCCCGCCGCGCGCCGCCTGATCGCCCGGCACGCCGGCCCCGCCGCCCGCCCGCCCGCGCCGTCGTTCCGGGTGGTCGTCTCCACCGCCGCCGGCCGCCTCGACCGGTCGGCCGGACCGGCCGAGGGCGCCGAGGTACGCGCCGGACAGGTCCTCGGCCACGTCGCCACCGGGCGGGGGCCGGTCGAGGTGACCGCGCACGACAACGGGCCGCTCGTCGAGTGGCTCGCACACCACGACGACCCGGTCGCACCGGGCCAGCCCCTCGTCCGTATCGGAGGAACGCACTAAATGGCCGGCAGCCGGATCGTCGCGATGGGGCACTACCAGCCCTCCCGCGTCGTCACGAACGACGAGATCGCGCAGATGGTGGACACCAACGACGAGTGGATCCGGGACCGGGTCGGCATCGTCACCCGGCGGATCGCGGGCGACGAGACGGTGGCCGACATGGCCACCGCCGCCGCCGGCAAGGCGCTCGCCAACTCCGGGCTGACCGCCGCCGACATCGACCTGGTCGTGGTGGCGACCTGCTCGTCGGTGGACCGCAGCCCGAACGTGGCCTGCCGGGTCGCGGCCAAGCTGGGCATCAACGCGCCCGGCGCCTTCGACCTCAACACCGCCTGCTCCGGTTTCGCGTACGCGCTGGGCACCGTGGACCACGCGATCCGGGCCGGCGCGGCGCGCAACGCGATCGTCGTCGGCGCGGAGAAGCTCTCCGACTTCACCGACTGGACCGACCGCTCGACCTGCATCATCTTCGCCGACGGCGCCGGGGCGGCGGTGGTCGCCGCGACCGCCGACGACGAGCCGGCCGGGATCGGGCCGGTGGTCTGGGGTTCCGCGCCGGAGAAGAGCGACGCGGTCCGGATCGAAGGCTGGCAGCCGTACATCACCCAGGAGGGGCAGTCGGTGTTCCGCTGGGCCACCACCGCCATCGCCCCGCTCGCGCTGCAGGCCTGCGAGCGCGCCGGAGTGGATCCGTCGGAGCTGGCCGCGTTCGTGCCGCACCAGGCCAACGCCCGGATCATCGACGGCATCGCCAAGCGGCTGAACATCCCGAACGCGATCATCGCCAAGGACATCGTCGAGTCCGGCAACACGTCGGCGGCGAGCATCCCGCTGGCCCTGTCGAAGCTGGTCGAGCGGCGCGAGGTGCCCTCGGGCGCCCCGGTGCTGCTGTTCGGCTTCGGCGGCGGCCTGACCTACGCCGGTCAGGTCGTGCGCTGCCCCTGAGACCCCCTCGGGCGCGAACGCGCCGAGGTGTGTGACCGGCGACGCCGGTGACACGTGACCCCCGATGAGAGGAACCAACCGCAATGACCCGTGACGAGATCACCGCCGGCCTCGCCGAGATCCTCGAAGAGGTTGCCGGGGTGAACCCGGACGACGTGGCCGAGGGGAAGTCCTTCACCGACGACCTCGACGTCGACTCGCTCTCCATGGTCGAGGTCGTGGTGGCGGCCGAGGAGAAGTTCGGCGTCAAGATCCCGGACAACGAGGTGCAGAACCTCAAGACCGTCGGGGACGCGGTCAGCTACATCGAGGCGCAGTCCTGATCATGAGTCGTCCCGACGTCGTCGTCACCGGGCTCGGCGCGACGACCCCGCTCGGCGGGGACGTCGCGTCGACCTGGGACGCCATGCTCGCCGGCCGCTCCGGGGTGAGTGCGCTCACCCAGGAGTGGGCCGCGCAACTACCCGTCCGGATCGCCGCCGAGCTGGCGGTCGACCCGTCCGAGGTGCTGGACCGGGTGAAGCTGCGCCGGTTGGACCGCTCGGAGGCGATCGCCATCATCGCCGCCCGGCAGGCGTGGGCCGACGCCGGTCTGGACGAGGCCGGGCCGGACCCGGAGCGGCTGGCGGTCAGCGTCGGCTCGGGCATCGGCGGCGCGACCACCCTGCTCGCCCAGGACGACATCCTGGAGGCGTCCGGACCGCGGCGGGTCTCCCCGCACACCATCCCGATGCTGATGCCGAACGGCCCGGCCGCCTGGGTCGGTCTGGAGCTGGGCGCCAAGGCCGGCGTGCACACCGTCGCCAGCGCCTGCGCGACCGGCGCGGAGGCGATCGCGCTGGGGCTGGACATCATCCGCGCCGGCCGGGCCGACGTGGTGGTGGCCGGCGGCACCGAGGCGGTCATCCACCCGCTGCCGATCGCCGGCTTCAGCTCCATGCGGGCCATGTCGACCCGCAACGACGAGCCGGAGCGGGCCTCCCGGCCGTGGGACTCCGGCCGCGACGGCTTCGTGCTCGGTGAGGGCGCGGGCGTGGTGATCCTGGAGCGCGCCGACCACGCCGCCGCCCGGGGCGCCCGGGTGTACGCGCGCCTCGCCGGCGCGGGGATCACCTCGGACGCGTACGACATCGTGCAGCCGCACGCCGAGGGTGAAGGCGCCATCCGCGCCATCGCCCGGGCGGTCGCCGACGCGGACGTGGCCCGTACCGACATCGTGCACGTCAACGCGCACGCCACCTCGACCCCGGTCGGGGACATGCTGGAGATCGGCGCGCTGCGTCAGGCGGTCGGCGACCACCCGGTGCTCACCGCCACGAAGTCGATGACCGGGCATCTGCTCGGCGCGGCCGGCGCGCTGGAGTCGATCGCCACCATCCTGGCCATCCGGGACGGCGTGATCCCGCCGACGATCAACCTGGACGAGCCGGACGAGGGCCTGACCCTGGACGTGGCCGCGCACAAGGCCCGTCACATGGAGATTCCGGCGGCGCTGAACAACGCGTTCGGCTTCGGCGGCCACAACGTGGCGCTGGTCTTCACCCGCCCCTGAGGTAAGGAAGGGCCCCTTCTTAACAGTCACCTGTTAAGAAGGGGCCCTTCCTCTACCGCAGGCGTTAATAAGGGGCCCTTCCTTACACCTCAGCCGCGGTTGCGGGGGTGTTGCCGGGCGGTCCGCTCGTTGCCGCGCCGGTAGTTGCCCGTCCACCGGGCCATGGCCAGCTGCGGGTCGTCGCCGACCTCGGCCAGGAACTGCGCGGCCCGGCCACCGCGCAACGTGCCGGCGACCCGGCCGTGATGCGTGATGACCACCGTGCCGTCGGCGCGCTCGACGTAGCGGAAACCCTGTGCTGCCTCTCCCATGCGCGCCACCCTGCCAGCCGGGAACGCCCGGACGCACCCGGGTTTCGGCGCGGCCGGGCGAGCGGCGGCGGTCAGGTGCGGCAGGTGGTGGCCGGCAGGCCGGAGACCGGCACCGGGGAGCGCCCGGCCGGGCGGGCCTTGCCGGCGAGCACCGCGGCGAGCCCGGTCATCGAGGCGCGGGTGGACGAGTAGGTGGCCATCAGCGTCGGGGACTTCGCCCCGGACAGCACGTACGGCGTGTCCATCGCCACCGTCACGGCGGCGTCGGCGCGCAGGTCCTTCGCGCCGTCGCCGTACCCGACCAGGTGGACCACGGTGCCGCCGGAGGGCACCACCTTGACCCCGGCCGCGGTGAGCGCCTCGGTCAGCAGCTTGCGGGTGCGTTCCCGGCCGCCGGAGGAGGTCACGCTCACCGGTCCGGTCACCGCGCCGCCGCACTTGCCGCGCAGGACCGTCACGGCGGCGGTGGCCAGGTCGTCGGCGGCCTTGCGGTGCGCGGCGCCGTCGAGCGTGGACAGCGCGGGCGTGTCCCGCCCGGCCAGCCGGAACTTCATGGTCAGCACGCGGGTGACCGCCTCGACCAGGCGGGCGCGGGGCAGCGAGCCGTCCTTGAGCGCGGCGCGCAGCCCGTCGTACGCCTGCTTGACGTTCGGGGTCATCAGGATGAGGTCGTTGCCGGCGTTGAGCGCGCGCACGGCGGCCTCGCCCGGCGACCACTTCTTCGCCGGGGCCATGTTCATCCCGTCGGTGATCACCACACCCTGGAAGCCGAGCTGGCCGCGCAGCACGTCGGTGAGCAGCTTGCGGGAGAACGTGGCGGGGGTGCCCGGGTCGACGGCCTTGACGTCCAGGTGGGCCGACATCACCGCCATGGCCCCGGCTCCGATCCCGGCCCGGAACGGCGGGAACGCGAGGCGGTCCAGCTCGGCGCGGGACTGCTTGATCACCGGCAGTTCGGTGTGCGAGTCCTCGGCGCTCAGGCCGTGCCCGGGGAAGTGCTTGACGGCGGCGCCGACGCCCTCCGCCTGAAGGCCGCGTACCGCGCCCGCCACCTGCGGGGACGCGGTCGCCGGGTCGGCGCCGAAGGACCGGGAGCCGATCACCGTGCTGCGGGCCGCCAGCACGTCGGCGACCGGGGCGAAGTCGAGGTTGACGCCCATCGCGGCCAGCTCGGCCCCGGCGGCCCGCCAGGCGGCCTCGGTCAGCGCCGGGTTCCCGGCGGCGCCGGCGGCGAGCGGGCTGGGCAGCAGCGTCACCCCGTCGGTGATCCGGGTGACCACGCCGTACTCCTGGTCGGTGCCGATCAGGAAGGGCGCGGCGCCGGCGGGCAGCTTTCCGGCGGCGGCGCGCAGCCCGTCGGTGAGCGCGCGGACCTGTTTCGGGTTGTCCACGTTCGTGGTGGCCTGGTTGCCCGAGGTCGGGTCGTCGGCGCTGAAGCCGACCAGGATCAGCCCGCCGAGCCGGTACTTCGCCACCATCTCGGCGGGGGTGTCGACCCCGGCGAGCGCCCGGTTCCCGGCCGCCGACCCGGCGGAGACCTCGGTGGCGGAGCTGCCGTACGCGTACGGCATCAGCACCTGCCCGACCAGGTCCTCGTCGCTGAGCGTGCCGACGAGCGCGGTGGCCCGGGCGGCCGGATCGGCGGCCGGCTGATCACTCGGCGCGGGCGCGGCCGACGACGGCGCCGGGCTCGTCGGGGTGGGCCGGGGCCGGTCCGGCCCGTCCGAGCACCCGGAGACGAGCAGCGCGGTCAGTGCGGCGAGCGCGACGGCGGAGCGCCGCGGGGAAATCGACACGCGGCCCACCGTATCGGGGCAACTCGGCCGCCGTCACCCGACCCGGGTGAGCAGCGTCACCGGCGCGCCGTCGCCGGCGTACCGGTAGGGCTCCAGCTCGGCGTCCCAGGCGGTGCCGAGCGCCTTGTCCAGGGCGTGGGCCAGCGCCTCCGGGCTGCGCGCGGAGGCCATCAGGCTGCGGAGCCGGTCCTCGCCGAGCTGGATGTCGCCGGCCGCGCCGACCGCGGCACGGAACAGCCCTCGGCCCGGTACGTACATGAAACGCTCGCCGTCGACGCCGGGACTGGGTTCCTCGGTGACCTCGAAACGGATCATGGGCCACTGCCGGAGGGCAGCGGCCAGCTCCGCGCCGGTCCCCGGGCTGCCGGTCCAGCCGCACTCGGCGCGACGGGCGCCCGGATCGACGGGCTGCGCCGTCCAGTGCAGGTTGACCGGCGCGGCGAGGACGCGCGCGATCGCCCACTCGACGTGCGAGCACACGGCGAGCGGGGTCGAGTGGACGTATACGACGCCACGCGTTGGCACGGTGACCTCCCGGTGAGCCGAGGTGCGTCTTCCCCTACGACCTCGTCCTACCGAGTGGTACCTGGCACACATGATGACCTGTGTGACTGGTGGTGCGCCAGCGAATCGGAAAATTCGCCGGGCCGCGGGGGCGGGAAATACCCGGGTGGTCGACCCGGTTATGCCCTCTGACGCCGCGACGACCAGCCAGGTGTCGTGGTCGTGTACAGTTCTCTGGGCGGTTCTCTGTGCCGCCGTACATCTTCGCGGGCCGGCGCCTATCCGGGCGTCACTCGCACAGCCCCCGGACGGCCTTCCGTCCCCACCGTACGTCTGCAAGGAGTACCTCCGTGGCGAGCAACACCTCTAAGACCGCGCGCGCGTCCGTCCGGGCCGGCCAGGCTGGCCAGGGTGGCGCCCTCAGCGTGCTGGGCGAGTTCAAGTACCTGATCCCGCTCAACGGCGGCAAGCACGCCTACGTGCGCAACCTGACCAACGGCAAGACCGCGCACCTGCGCACCGACTCCGACGCCTTCGTCGAGGAGATCCGGGTGCTGGCCGCCGCCGGCCACGCCGCCAAGATCCGCGCCGAGATCAACGGCCTGGCCGCGTCCTACCCGGACCACGGCTGGGACGCCACCGAGAAGCGCCTGGTCGAGGCCGGCGTCTTCGAGGGCTGAGCGCCCTCACCCGCACCACCGCGACCGCCCGCCGGGATCATCCCGGCGGGCGGTTTCGCGTCTGCTCCTGCGGCAGCAGCGTGACCTCGCCGGTGGCCAGGTCGTAGAGCGCGCCCTCCACCGCCAGTTCACCGGCCTCCACCGGCCCGGCCAGCCGGTCGTCGGCGCGCAACGCGGCCACCGTGCGCCGGACGTGGCGGCGGATCGCCAGCGGGTGCGCGTCGGGGTCGTCCACCCCGACGTCGGTGACCGCCGGGGCGATCCGGTCCACCACGTACGCGAGGTCCCCGCCGGGGCGCCGTCCGGTGCGCAGCGCCTCGACCGTCGAGCCGACCGCGCCGCAGCGCTCGTGGCCGAGCACCATCACCAGGCGTACGCCGAGCTGCTCCACCACGTACTCGATCGAGCCCCGGACGGCCCGGTCCAGCACGTGTCCGCCGGTACGGATCACGCAGATCGAACCGAACGTCTGGTCGAAGATCGCCTCCAGTGGCACGCGGGAGTCGATACAGCCCAGCACCACCGCGTACGGCTGCTGGTCGCCGGAGGCCACCGCCGCGGCAGCGGTGACGTCGTGCCCGTGCACCGGCTGCCCGCTGATGAAGCGGCGGTTCCCGGCGAGCAGCTCGGCCAGCGCGGCGCGGGGAGTGCGGGCGGTGAACGGCATGCCTCCCAGCCTGGTCACCGATCCGACCTCGCGGGGCCGGACGGGAATCTTCTCCGAAGGCCGGTTGCCGTGGTCTCATGGCGGGTAACGCCGGTGTCACCGCCGGGTCATCCGGTGGACATGCACCGGCGGGCCCGGGAGGTGGACGATGCCGGACCTGGAACTGCGGCTCCCCGACGACGTACGCCTGCACGTCAGCGTCACCGGGCCGGTCGACGCCGAGGTCACCGCCGTCCTGCTGCACGGCTGGACGCTGGACGGGCGCAGCTGGCACCGTCAGGTCGCCGAGCTGCGGGAACGCTTCGGCGGCCGGGTCCGGGTGGTCACCTACGACGCGCGCGGCCACGGCCGGTCGAGCTGCCTGGCGCTGCGCGACGCCACCCTCGCCCAGCTCGGTGACGACCTGGCGGCGGTGGTCGACGAGATCGTCCCGTCCGGTCCGGTCGTCCTGGTCGGGCACTCGATGGGCGGGATGACCGTGATGGAGTACGCCCACCGCCACCCCGACCGGTTCGCCGCGCGTACCGCCGGTCTGGTCTTCGTCTCCACCACCGCCGAGGGGCACACGCACACCGCGTACGGCCTCTCCCCCCGGATCACCAGGCTGATCCGCCTGGCCGAGACCACCGGCGCCGGGGTGCTGGCCCGCTGCGGCGGCTGGCGGCCCCCGCACGCGCTGCTGCGCGCGCTGCGCCCGAGCATCCGCTGGATGCTGTTCGGCGACCGCTGCGACCCGGCGGACATCCGGCTGGTCACCTCCGCGGTGGCCCGGGCCACGCTGCGCTCGATCGGCGGTTTCCGCGCCTCGATCGGCGCCCAGCACCGGCTGGAGACGCTCGCCGCGCTCGGCGGGCTGCCGGCCGCCGCGCTGGTCGGTGACCGGGACCGGCTCACCCCGCCGCCCTGCGCCGAGTCGATCGCGGCGGCGCTGCCCACCACGGAGCTGACCGTCTGCCCGGGCGCCGGGCACATGCTCATGATGGAGCGCCCCGACGCGGTGAACGCCGCCGTCTCCGGCGTGCTGGACCGGGTGCTGGCCGGCCGCCCGGCGACCCGCCGCTGAGCGTCCCCCGCATCCGAGCGGCACCGACGTACGCCACGTGCGCGGCATGCCCCGGCGTGCCGGTTGCCGGCGGCCCGTACCCTCATTCAGCCCGTCGTGCCCTCCGAACACAGGAGCATCCGCGTTGACCGACCAGACCACGCTGGACCGGGAGATCGCCGCTGAGCAGCGCCACCTCGACCGGGTGTACGCCCGGCTGGCCGAGCTGCGCCGGTCCGCGGCCGAGGCCGAGCGGGAGGGCTACCGGCTGGCCCGGGTCGGCAACTTCGGCGCGCTGGTCGAGCGGGACGCGATGGTCTTCCACGCCGCACAGCGCCGGCACGTGCTGGACGCCGAGCACGAGGGGCTGGTGTTCGGCCGGCTGGACCTGCGTACCGGGCAGGTGCTGCACGTCGGGCGTCTCGGTGTGCGGGGCGTGGACGCGGAGACGCTGGTGGTGGACTGGCGGGCACCCGCCGCCGCCGCGTTCTACCAGGCCACGCCCGCCGAGCCGCGCGGCGTGGTGCGCCGGCGCACGATCCAGTCCTCGGCCGAGAAGGTCACCCGGATCGAGGACGACCTGCTGGACCCGGAGGCCGCCCCGCCGGACATGGCGGTGGTCGGTGACGGGGCGCTGCTGGCCACGCTGTCGCGGGCCACCGGCCGGGGCATGCGGGACATCGTCGCCACCATCCAGCGCGAGCAGGACGAGGCGATCCGCTCCCCCGGCAACGGCGTCACGATCGTCTCCGGCGGCCCGGGCACCGGCAAGACGGCGGTGGCGCTGCACCGGGCCGCGTACCTGCTCTACTCCGACCGGGCCCGGTACGCCGGCGGCGGCATCCTGGTGGTCGGCCCCTCCGGCGTGTTCGTCGAGTACATCGCCTCGGTGCTGCCCTCGCTGGGCGAGGAGACCGCCACGCTGCACTCGCTCGGCTCGCTGTTCCCCGGCCTGTCCGCGTCCCGGACCGACCCGCCGGACGTGGCGGCGGTGAAGGGGTCGCTGCGGATGCGCCGGGTGCTGGAACGCGCGGTACGCGACGCGGTGCCGGACTCCCCGGCCGAGCTGCGCCTGCTCTACCGGGGCGAGCTGCTGCGCCTGGAGCGTCCCGCGCTGGACGCGGTCCGGGACCGGACGCTGGCCCGTGGCGCACGCCGCAACGAGGTACGCCGGGCGGCGTTCGACGCGGTGCTCGCCGCGCTCTACGCGCAGGCCCGCACGCTGCGGGTGGGCCGGCTGCCGGAGCAGCCCGCGTTCGAGGACGAGATCATCGAGCGGCCGGAGTTCCGCGAGTTCCTCAAGGCGTGGTGGCCCCGGCTGCATCCACGGCACGTGCTGGACTGGCTGGCCCGCCCGGACCGGCTGCGCCGCTACGCCGGTGGGATCCTCTCCTCGGCCGAGATCCGGCTGCTCGGCGACGCGTACCGGAGCCTCGCGACCGAGGGGCTGACGGTGGCCGACATCGCGCTGCTGGACGAGCTGGACGCGCTGCTCGGCAAGCCGGTGCAGCGGGCCCGCCCCAAGCGCGACCCGTACCAGCTCGCTGGGGGTGTGCGTGAGCTGAGCACGTACGCCGACCGGCAGCGCGCCGCCCGCGCGGCGGCGCGGGAGCGTCCGGCCGACTACCGCGACTACGCGCACGTGGTGGTGGACGAGTCGCAGGACGTCTCGCCGATGCAGTGGCGGATGATCGGCCGGCGCGGGCGGCTGGCGTCCTGGACCGTGGTCGGTGACCCGGCGCAGACCGCCTGGACCGGCGACCCGCAGGAGCTGGACCGGGCCCGTGACCAGGCGCTGGGCCGGCGTAAGCGGCACCGCTACGAGCTGACCACCAACTACCGCAACTCGGCGGAGATCTTCGCGGTGGCGGCGGCGGAGATCCGTCGGCTCTACCCGGACCTGCCGCTGCCCGACGCGGTCCGGTCCACGGGCGTGCCGCCGATCGAGCGCACGGTGCCCGCCGCCGACCTGCCGGCGGCCACCGTCGAGGCGGCCGAGGCGCTGCTCGCGCAGGTGGAGGGCACCGTCGGCGTGATCACGCCGGTGCCGCGCCGCGACGAGGTGGCCGGCTGGCTGGGCGCGCTCGGCGCGGGCCGCCTGCAGGTCGTCACCAGCCTCCAGGCCAAGGGCATGGAGTACGACGGTGTGGTGCTGGTGGCACCGGGCGAGATCCGGGCGGACCCCGGCTCGGGCGTCCGCACGCTCTACGTGGCGCTGTCCCGGGCCACCCAGCGCCTCACCACGCTCGACCCGGTGGGGTGACCGGCCCCGCCGCCACCCACAGTTCACTTGCATACATAGCGATGTGAACATACATTGGGCCGGGCCGGTACGGGGCAGGAAGGGTGTTGGCGTGGGCGCAGGTCATGACCACAGCGGCGCGGTGGCCAACGCGGCGCACCGCCACCGGGGCCGCCTCTGGGCCGCCTTCGCGCTGCTCGCCGCCCTGATGGTGGTCGAGGCGGTCGCCGCCTTCACCACCGGCTCCCTGGCACTGCTCTCCGACGCCGGGCACATGTTCACCGACGTCCTCGGCATCGGCATGGCCCTCGCGGCGATCACCGCCACCCGCCGCGCCGGCACCGACCCGCAACGGACGTTCGGGCTCTACCGGCTGGAGGTGCTCGCCGCCCTCGCCAACGCCGTACTGCTCGGCGCCGTCGCGATCTACGTCCTGGTCGAGGCGGTGCGCCGCTTCGGCGAGCCGCCGGAGGTGCTGGCCGGCCCGATGCTCGTGGTGGCGGTGCTCGGCCTGCTCGCCAACATCGTCGCGTTCGCGCTGCTGCGCGCCGGGTCGAAGGAGAGCATCAACCTGCGCGGGGCGTACCTGGAGGTGCTCGGCGACCTGCTCGGCTCGCTCGGCGTGATCGCCGCCGCGCTGGTCATCGCGCTGACCGACTGGTGGTGGGCCGACCCGCTGGTCGCCGTCGGGATCGGCCTGTTCATCCTCCCGCGCACCTGGCGGCTCGGCCGGGCCGCGCTGCGCATCCTGGTGCAGGCCGCGCCGGAACACCTCCAGGTGACCGCCGTGCACGACCGGCTGGCCGCCGTACCCGGCGTGGCCGAGGTGCACGACCTGCACGTCTGGACGCTCACCTCGGGCATGGAGGTGGCCTCGGCGCACCTGACCACCGACCCGGGCGCGGACCCGGCCGGGGTGCTGGCCGCCGCGCGGGCCGCCCTGCACGAGGACTTCTCCATCGATCACGCCACGTTGCAGGTCGAACCCGGAGCGTCGGCCGGAGTGTGCGGACAGACCGAGTGGTGATTAGGACACACTTAAATCACTGTGGCTAATGTAGTCTTATGCCGGTTTTGCCCCGCCTAGTGGCACTGCTCCACAGAGCCGCGCCCGGGCAGCGCCGGTAGTCTCGGTCGCGACCGCACCCGCGGGCGCCACCGGCCCCGGTGGGGCGGCCGTCGCCTAATCGTCCGCAGGGACGAGCCGGGGAACCACGTACGTGGGGTGCATCCGCGTCAGCGGTAGGGATCTTCCGTCCCGAACCCGTCAGCTAACCCGGTCGGCGCTGACGGAAGGACGTGTGAATGCCCCCAGTGGCACCTGTACGAAGGACGGCCGCCCGGTTGGCGGCCCTGCTCGTCGCGACGCTGACCCTCGGCGTCGCGACCGTTCCGGCCTCCCCCGCCTCGGCGGCGCCGGCGACCGGCCTGCTCGCCGCCGCGCCCGGCGACGACGAGGGCGGCACGCCCGAACTGCGTGCCCAGCTCGACGCCGCCAGCAAGGGCTGGCTGGAGGCGAAGGCCGCGCTGAACCGGTCGGTGAGCCGCCAGAAACAACTCAACGAACAACTCAAGACGGTCGGCGCCGAGCTGGCCGTACGCGACGCCAAGGTCGGCGAGATCGCCGCGGTGGCCTACCGCAACGGCCGCCTGGGCACCGCCGGGGCGCTGCTCGGCAGCAGCAGCCCGGAGGGCTTCATGGACCGGGCCGCCGCACTGGAACAGGTAGCCGCGAACGAGGACCGTACGCTGCGCGACCTGATCACCACCCGCGACGAGGCCACCCGCACCCGCGCCCAGCTCGACGGCGAGATCCGCGAGCAGCGCAAGCAGGTGACGGTGATGGCCAAGCGCAAGGAGCAGGCCGAGCGCGCCCTGGAGGTGGCGAACGACCGGGCCTCACGCAGCAGCAGCGGCGGCGGCAGCGTCCAGGGCACCTCCAGCAAGAACGCGAAGCCGGCGCCGCGCAACTCGGACGGCTCCTGGCCGTCGGAGTCGTGCAGCGTCAACGACCCGACCCCGGCCGACGGCTGCATCACGCCGCGCACGCTGCACGCGCTGCAACAGGCCAAGGCGGCGGGCTTCACCCGGTACGTCTCCTGCCACCGGCCCAGCGGCTCGGGTGAGCACCCGAAGGGACGTGCCTGCGACTTCGCCGCGCAGAAGAACGGCTTCGGCGGCGTGGCCACCGGCGGCGACCGGACGTACGGCAACAACCTGGCCGCGTACTTCGTACGCAACGCCGACCCGCTCGCCGTGCTCTACGTGATCTGGTTCAAGCAGATCTGGCTGCCCAGCAGCGGGTGGAAGTCGTACAGCGGCGGCAACGGCGACCCGTCCAGCGACCACACCAACCACGTGCACCTGTCGGTGTACTGAGCGCCCTGCGGGCCGGCCGGATCAGGCCGGCCGGCCCTCCAGGGTCGCTCCCAGACGCGCCGCCAGGCCCAGGTGAGCCGCCCGGGCCTGGCGGAACGCGTACCCGAACAGCGGCGCCGGCGCGGTGAGCGTGATCTCCACGTCGATGCGTACCGTGCCGTCGGGCTCGTCGCGCAGCCGGGTGTGGTTGCGTACCGTCGTGGCGGGCTGCTGCCGCGCCACTGTGACGACCTCGTCCTCGCTGGCGATCAGCACGTCCGCCTGGTACGTGACCGGGAAGTGCAACGGGCCGAGCTGCAGCCGGTCGGTGATCGCGTAGCTGCCCAGCGCGCCCGGCCGGGACGGCAGCTTCCGGACCCGGACGATCAGCGGATGCAGCTCACCCTGGCGGCTCAGGTCACCCAGCAGGGCCACCGCGTCGGCCCGGCTGCACCGGGCCTGCACGGTGTAGCTGAAGCTGTCGCTGCTCTGCAAGCGGGCCCCCTCGCCGTCGTGCGTCGCGACGATCGTCCCGTACCGACGCCGGACTGGCAACGGGTAGAAGGTCCCCTGGCCGCAGGGCATGTGAACGGCGCTCAGGCGCCGGGCAGCACCTCGGGGGTGTCGTCGGCGAACCACGGCTCGGGCGCGCCGAACAGGCCGAGCAGGCCGGTCACCCAGAGCTGCCGGTGCACGAACCGGCTCGGCTCGGTGACCACGAGCTTGACGCCGCTGACCTCGCAGGTCTGGAAGCCCGCGACCATGGCGCTGATGCCGACCGAGTCGATGAACGTGACGAGCCGCATGTTCAGCTCGATCCGCGAGGGGCGACCCTTCGCGAGCACTTCGGCGATCGCTTCCCGCACCTCGTACGCGGTGTCGACGTCGATCTCCCCACGGGGCGCGATCTGGACGACACCACCCGGCCGCACCGACTTCACGATCGACAGGCTCACGCGAGCACCTCCACTCGCCCATGACGGGCGCCTCATCAGTACGCGGGCCGCGACCGAGCGTATTCCTCCGACGGCCCGGTCGCCACCCCCCGGGATGAGCAATTCGCGAACTGGGCACACCTGGGCGTACCCAATCCGGACCTCCGGGTTCCAGTTTCCCCTTCAGGGCGGACCGCGGCCAGCCGTGTGGCCGGGCGGGCCCGCCGATCCGCCGACCAGGGTAGCTGGCGCACGCACGTCCCGTGGGCACCGGTCCCGGCGCGTTCGGGTGGTTCGTCCCGTTCGTTGCCCGGGCCGCCCGTGAGCCGCGCATGGTTTGCCGGGCGCGCCGGTGGGGCACTGCCCGGGACAGGAACCCGCCGGATGGACACCGGAGTCCGAAGTGGCCGCCGGCCTTCGGCACCCGAGGAGGTAGAAGATGTTCGGATCCAACCTGCTGGACCGCCGGGGCAAGGCCGAGCGCGTCGCCGACCAGGCGTGGCAGAACCTGCTCTCCGCCGTCGGTTCCGCCGGTGACAGCGTGCGCGACGCCACCCGTACCGCCCGCCGCAGCTCCTCCGGCCTGGCCGACGACGCCACCGACCTGGTCGGCTCCGCCGCCGAGGAGGCACGCCGCCGGGCCTCCCTCGCGTTCGACGCGCTCGCCGGCCGCCGGCCCGCGCTGCCGTGGACGCTGCTGATCGCGGCGGCACTCGCCGGCGCGGCGATCGGCTGGGCTGCCGGCACCGCGGCGCGCGCCGCCGGCAGCCGGGACCGCGCCGCCGACGAGATCGAGTTCGTTGACGTCGACCGGCCGAACTCCCCGGCCGGCCTGGACGGCTGACCCGCCCGTACGACACGACGACGGCCGCTCCCGGGGTTCCCGGGGCGGCCGTCGTGCTGCCTCACCCGCAGCGGGTGAGGGCCGCTCACCCGGGACACGCGCAGGATCGCGGGTGCGGGACCACGTGCCCGCGCCGCGATCGACGGGAGGGAGAGCCGGATGGCCACCGACACGGTCACGCGTACCGACCGGGACATCCAGTCCGCCGTGCTCGACGAGCTGACCTGGGAGCCGCGGGTCGGCCCGGACGAGATCGGGGTGACCGTCACCGAGGGCGTGGTGACGCTCACCGGCCGGGTGGACAGCTACGCCAAGAAGTGGGCCGCCGAGCGGGCCGCGCACCGGGTCGCCCGGGTCCGCGCGGTCGCCAACGACCTCGCCGTCCGGATCGACACGACGGCCGGACGGGAGGACCCGGAGATCGCTGTCGCGGCCGTACGGGCGCTGGAGTGGGACGCGTTCGTGCCGATCGAGGCGTTGCAGGTGACTGTGGCCGACGGGTGGGTCACGCTGCACGGCGAGGTCGAGTGGGAGTACCAGCGGCGGGCCGCCGAACGGTCGGTCGCCCGGCTCACCGGCGTACGCGGGGTGAGCAACGGGATCGCCGTGCGCCCCGCTGCGCACGCCGGCGGCCGCGACCTGGCCGAGCGGATCGTGGACGCGCTGGCCCGCAACCGCGCCACCGAGGCCGAGGAGGTCGACGTGCGGGTGCACGGCGACACGGTGCTGCTGGACGGGCAGGTCCACTCGGCCGGCGAGCGCGAGGAGATCGAGCGGGTGGTGTGGAACGCCCCCGGCATCCGGGAGGTGCACAACCACCTGGTCGTGCGCTGACCGGAACCACCCCGCCCGGGTGAGCCCGCCTCACCCGGATCGCGGCCATGGTGGGAGACATGAGTGATCCGAACGGGCTCGACGCGCTGGTTCGGCCGGACTCGGATCGGCGGGTGAGTGCCGGATGACCACGCCACTCCAGGTCACCACCGCACGACTGCGGATCCCGGTGACCGAACGCGACCATGTGCGAGGGCCGGTGGACGCGCCGGTCACGATCGTCGAGTACGGCGACTTCCAGTGCCGGTTCTGCGGCGCCGCGTACCCGAACCTGACCGAGGTGCTGCGCCAGCGGGCCGACACGGTGCGGCTGGCGTACCGGCACTTCCCGATCACCAACGTCCACCCGTACGCGGAGAGCGCCGCGGAGACCGCCGAGGCCGCCGCCGCCCGGGACCGGTTCTGGGAGATGTACGACTGGCTCTACCAGCACCAGGACCAGCTCGACCCGGTGCACCTGTCGCTGGGCGTCGAGCAGATCGGCCTGTCGCCGGAGGAGGTCGCCGCGGAGGTCGGCCGGCAGGACTACGCCGACCGGGTCCGGCAGGACTTCGTCGGCGGTATCCGCAGCGGCGTCAACGGCACCCCGACGTTGTTCGTCAACGACGTCCGCCACGACGGCGGCTACGACCTGGCCGAGCTGCTCGCCGTGGTGGACGCCGCGGCCGACGACCGCTGAGCGACGGTCAGATCAACCGCAGCTCGCGCGCCCGCCGGACGGCGTCCCGCCGGCGGGTCGCGTCGAGCTTGCGGTAGATGTTGCGCACGTGCGTCTTCACCGTGTTGACCGACAGCGACAGCTCGGCGGCGATCTCCACGTTGGACAGGATGCTCTGCAGATAGCGCAGGATGGTCAGCTCCCGCTCGGTGAGCGGCTCGTCGAGCGTCCGGGCCGGGCCGTCCGCCGTCGCGGCGGCCGGTTGCGCGTCCACGCCCCGGACCAGCTCGCTCACAGTGGCCCAGTACGCGGTGCCGGAGTCCAGCCGCGCGGCGAGCAGGTCCCGTACCCCGGGGTCGGCCCGGGTGAAGACGCGCCGGAAGCCGTCCGGCTCGGCGAGCGCCAGCACCTCCTCCAGCAGCCGGCCGGCGCGCCGGGCGTCACCGGTGGCGCCGGCGAGCGCCGCGTCGAGCAGCCCGGCGCCCAGCCGCACCGGCAGCGGCCAGTCCGCCGCGCCGGGCGCGGTCCAGTCGGGCAGCGCCCGTTCGGCAGCCCGGGCGTCACCGGCGCGCAGCCGCAGCCGCGCGGCCGCCAGCGCCGGCGCCGGCCCGTCGCCCGCCGCGTCGAGCAGCGCCCGGGCGCCGTCGACGTCGCCGACGACAGCGCGTACCTGTGCCTCCTCCGCGGCCAGCCACTCGCCCAGCTCCGGGCCGGGCGCGACGGTCCGCGCCTCGGCGAGCGTGCGCAGCGCGCCGCCCGGGTCGCCGCCGTCGGCCAGCAGCCCGGCCCGGCACAGCGCGGTGAGCGCGGCGCCGCCCGGCTCCGCGCCGGCCGGTCCGGCGAGCGCCAGGTGGGCCGTGGCCTCCGCCGGCCGGTCCCGCTGCCAGTCCACGAGCGCCAGCGCCAGGTACGCGTAGCCGCAGTCGGACCGGGACGCCCAGCCCTGGCAGGGCGGCATCGCCAGCGCCTCCCGGGCCAGCTCCTCGGCGGCCCGCAGCGCACCCCGGGCCGCCTCCAGCAGTGCCGAGCGGCTGACGCAGAGCAGTTCGGTACGCGGCCGCCCGGCCCGCCGCGCCGCCTCCCGCGCGGTGGCGAACCGGTCCCGGGCGGTGGACAGCTCCCCCTCGGCCAGCGCGGCCAGTCCGTGCGCGGCGCCGGCCACCGCGCGCACGTCGTCCCGCTCGGCCGCACCGGCGCGCGGATCGCCGGCCCCGGTTTCCGGGCCGCCCTCGGACACTTCGGCCGGGCCGGCGGCCAGCAGGCGATCGGCGGCCCGGCGTACCTCCTCGTGGTCGCCGCCCAGCCGGGCGAGACTCAGCTCCACGGCGGCGGCGAGCCGGCCGAACCGGTCACGGCGCGGCGCGGGCAGGCCGGCGGCGTCGGCCAGCGCCCGCCGCAGCTGCACGTCTGCCGCGGCCGGATCCCCGGCGTACGCCCGCTCGGCCGCGGCGGCCAGCGCCAGCTCCGGATCCCGGCGGACCGCCTCGGCGGGCGGCTCGGGCGGAGCGGGTACGGCGGCCGGTTCGCCCGGCGCCAGCTCGGGCCAGCGGGTGACGAGCAACTCGGTGGCGTCGGCCCACTCACCGGCGAGAAGCGCGTGCCGCAGCGCCTCGGCCGGCCGGTCGTGGGTGCCGTACCAGCCGGCGGCCCGCCGGTGCAGCTCGCGCACCTCGTCGGCGGGCAGCCGGTCCAGCTCGTCGCGCAGCACGTCGGCCAGGAGCGGGTGCGGCCGGTACCACTGCGGGCTGCCGCCGTCCTGGTGGAGGAAACCGCCCTCCCGGGCCGCCTCGGCGAGCAGGTGCCCGGCGTCGGGCCGCCCGGTCAGCGCGGCGGCCAGGTCGGCGTGGACCGCGACGGCCACCGCCACCCGGCGCAGGACGTCGCGGGTCGCCGGTTCCAGCCGGGCGAGCACCTCGTCCCGCAGGTACGCGGCGACGTCCGGCTGGTCACCGGCGAACCGTTCCACGGCGCGCGCCGGGTCGGCGCCGTCGCCGAGCGCGAGCGCGGCGAAGCGCAGCCCGGCCGGCCAGCCGGTGGTGCGCTCGGCGAGCCGGGCCACGGCCGCGGCGGGTACCGCCACTCCGTGCGCGACCAGCAGGTCGGCCACCTCGTCGGCGGTGAACGCCAGGTCGTCGGCGCCGATCACGGTCAGCTCGCCGGCCAGCCGCCAGCGGTGCAGCGCCAGCGGTGGTTCGCCCCGCGCGCCGGCCACCAGCCGCAACCGGCCGTCGGAGTGCCGGAGCAGGAACTCCAGCCCGGTCAGGGCGGCCGGGTCGCTGACCCGGTGCAGGTCGTCCAGGACCAGCAGCACGGGCCGTTCCCGGGCGGCGAGCGCGGCGGCGAGCGTTTCGAGCTGCTCGGGCCGGGGCGGTCCGTCTGGCGCCGGCGGCGGCCCGTCGTCCGGGTCGTCGGCGGCGGCGGTACGCAGGGCCGCCGCGAGATAGCCCCAGAGCCGCCGGGTGGTCTCCCCCTCGGCCACCGTCACCCAAGCCGGCGCCGGCCCGTCCCGCTCCCCCTGCGCCCAGGTCGACAGCAGCGTCGTCTTGCCCCAGCCGGCCGGCGCGCAGACGAGCGTCACCGGCCCGGACGCGCCCTGTTCCAGCCGGTCCAGCAGCCGGGGACGCAGCAGGACCGGCTCCGGCGGCGCGGGCGGCGTCAACCGGGACGCCAGCAGCGGCGGGCCACCGGGCAGAGCATCACCGGCGACATCGGGTGAATCGAGGCCGGTGGTGAGCAGATCGGGCGTACCGGTGATGTCGCTTGTGCCGCTCGGTGCGGTGACGACCTGGTCTGCCTCCTCCGGCATGCGTCCCTCCCCCCGTCGGTGCGGGCAGCGGTTACCCGCACCGCGCCGGTTCACCCCTTCCGGGCGAACCCCGCTCACCCGGGCGGCCCGCACCCTGTAGACACGCGGGGCGGCCGGACGGAGCGCCGGTCGCCCGGGACGGCGGGAGGTCGGGTGGCGCGGAACAGACGGCTCGCGGCCGGCGCGCTGGCGCTGGCGGGGGCACGGGTGCTGGCTCCGGCGGGCGCGCGGCTGCTGGCCCGCCGCCGGGCACGGCGGGCCGGTACCGACCCGCGGCCGGGCCGGTGGCAGGTGGTGACGGTGGCCGCGGCGCCCGAACAGGTGCTCCCGGCCGGGCGGTGGCCCGAGCCGATGCGGCGCCTCGACGGCGCGGTCGAGGTGTGGGCCCGCCCGGCCCCCGGCGGGCGCGGCACGGAGCTGGCGGTCCGCCCGCTGGGCGGGGAGTGCACGCTCCCGGGGTTCGCCGCGCACCTGGTCGGCGACGACCCGGGCCGGTTCCTGCGCCACGTGCTGCGGCAGACCAAGCAGCTCCTGGAGACCGGCGAGGTGCTGCGGGCGGACCGTTCGCCGCTGGACCGGCCGGGGACCGTGACATGAGGGCGCTGTGCTGGGCCGGCGCCGGCCTCGTGGAGGTGCGCCGCGTACCCGACCCGGAGTTGCGCAACGCCCAGGACATGATCGTCCGGGTCCGGCGGAGCACGACCTGCGGCGCGGACCTGCCGCTTCTGGGCGGGCGGGTGCCCGAGGCGTCCGCCGGGGAGGTGCTCGGACGCGAGTTCCTGGGCGACGTGGTCGAGGTCGGGCCGGAGGTACGCCGGCACCGGGTCGCCGACCGGGTGGTGGTGGGCGCGGCGGTGGCCTGCGGGGCGTGCTGGTTCTGCCGGGGAGGGCTGCCGGCCTGCTGTGACAACGGCACGAGCGGCGTGACGGCCGAGCCGGAGTGGGGGCAGCCGTCCGCCGGGGGTTACGGCCGGCCCGCCCGGCTGGGCGGCTTCGCCGGTGGTCACGCCGAGTACGTGCGGGTGCCGTACGCCGACATGGGCGCCTTCGCCGTACCGGAGTCGGTGAGCGACGAGCGGGCGGTGTTCGCCGCGGACGCCGCGCCGGCCGGCTGGTACGGCGCCGAGCTGGGCGAGGTCTCCCCCGGCGACGTGGTGGCGGTGTGGGGCGCGGGCGCGGTCGGCCAGCTCACCGCCGACGCGGCGGTGGCCCGGGGCGCGGCCCGGGTGGTGGTCGTCGACGACCACGACGACCGGCTGCGGATGATCTCCGGGCACGACGGCGTGGAGGCGCTCAACCACAGGTACGTGGACGTGCTCGCCGAACTGCGCGAACGCAGTGGCGGCCGGGGCCCGGACGTGTGCGTCGACGCGTCGGGGGTACCGGCCGCGCCGGTGCGGTGGCCGGCGGCCCAGCCGGACGGCGGGGCCGCGCTGCGCGAGGCGGTGCACGCCTGCCGCAAGGGCGGCGTGGTGGTGGTGCTCGACGCCCGGCCCGGATTCGTGGACCGGTTCCCGCTCGGCGCGCTCGCGGACAAGGGGCTCGCGGTCCGCGCCGCCCGCCGCCGGGGCGGGGCCGCGATCCCGGCGCTGCTGGATCGGATGGCCCGCGACGAGCTGGTCACCGAGCACCTGGCCACGCACCGGATGCCGCTGGAGCGCGGCGCCGAGGGGTACGCGTTGTTCCGGGACCGGGCCGACGGCTGCGTCCGGGTGGTCTTCACACCGTGAAGGTGAGCGCCGTGGATGGCACACTCGGCGGATGCGCGCAGACCGTACGTACGACCTCGTCCTGTTCGGCGCCACCGGCTTCACCGGCGCGCTGACCGCCGAGTACCTGGCCCGGCACGCGCCGGACCGGCTGCGCTGGGCGCTCGCCGGGCGCAACCCGGACAAGCTGGCCGCGGTGCGGAACCGACTGGCCGCGATCGACCCGGCCCTGGCCGACCTGCCGCTGCTCACCGCCGACGTGACCGACCCGGCGTCGCTGCGGGCGGTTGCGGAGTGCGCCCGGGTGGTCGCCACGACAGTCGGGCCGTACGTGCACCACGGCGAGCCGCTGGTGGCCGCCTGCGCCGCGGCCGGCACCGACTATCTCGACATCACCGGCGAGCCGGAGTTCGTCGACCGGATGTACGTGCAGCACCACGCAGAGGCGGTGCGCACCGGGGCACGCCTGGTGCACGCCTGCGGCTTCGACTCGATCCCGCACGACCTGGGCGTCTGGTACACGGTCAAGCAACTGCCGGCCGACGGGCCGATCACCGTCGACGGCTACGTCCGGGCCGGTGGCCGGTTCTCCGCCGGGACGTACCACTCGGCGCTCACCGCGTTCTCCCGTACCGGTGAGATGAGCCGCGCGGCGCGGGCCCGCCGGGCGATGGAGCCCGGCCCGGACGGACGCCGGGTCCGCGCGGTGCCGGGCAAGGTCGGCCGGGTACGCGAGTTCGGCCAGTGGGCGGTGCCGCTGCCCACCATCGACCCGCAGGTGGTCCGCCGGTCCGCGGCGGCCCGGCCGGAGTACGGCCCGGACTTCCGCTACCGGCACTTCGCGGCGATGAAGCGGCTGCCCACCGTGCTGGTCGCCGGCGTCGGGCTGGCCGCTGTGGTGGGGCTGGTGAAGGTGGCGCCGACGCGGCGCTGGCTGCTCGGCCGGCTCGCCTCCGGGCAGGGTCCGACCGCCGAGCAGCGGGCCAAGTCGTGGTTCCGGGTGCGGTTCGTGGGCACCGGCGGCGGCCGGCGGGTGGTGACCGAGGTGGCCGGCGGCGACCCGGGTTACGACGAGACGGCCAAGATGCTCGCCGAGTCGACGCTCTGCCTGGCCTTCGACGACCTCCCGCAGACCGCCGGGCAGGTCACGCCGGTCACGGCGATGGGCGACGCGCTGCTGGACCGGCTGGTACGCGCCGGCATCACGTTCCGCACGCTGTCGGCGTGAGGTTGACCCTCGACCCGCTTGAGGTCACAGGATGACGGCCGTGGAGAGCGAGCTTCGCAGCATCGGCGAACTGGCCCGGGCCAGCGGGTTGACGGTCAGCGCCCTGCGGTTCTACGACCGTTCCGGTGTACTGGCCCCGGCCCGGGTGGACCCGGTGACCGGCTACCGCTGGTACACCGAGGAGCAGGTGGACCCGGCCCGGCTGGTGGCCGGGCTGCGCCGGGTGGGGATGCCGCTGGCCGGCATCGCCGAGGCGCTGCGGCACCGGCACCGGCCGGCCGAGGTGCACCGGCTGCTGGACGCGCACCTGCGCCGCCTGGAGGACGGCCTGGCCGACGCGCGTCGCGAACTCTCCCGGATCCGCAGCCTGATCGACCCGGAGGAGACCATCGTGACCACCCGCCTCGTGCTGTCCCGCACCGACCTCGCCGCCGCCGTGGACGCCGTACGCTTCGCCGTCGGCGCCGACCCCGACCTGCCGGTCCTGTCCGGCGTGCTGGTGGAGGTCGAGCCGGACGGGGTCCGGCTGGTCGCCACCGACCGGCACCGGCTCGCCGTGGCCCGGGTCGCCGGCGCCGTCGACGGTCCGGCGGTGCGCGCGCTGCTGCCGGTGGCATCGGTGGACGAACTCCGCGCGCTGCTGGACCTCGACGGAACCGATGTCGCCGAGGCCGTCGTGTCCACCGACCGCGTGACGGTCACGGTGG
Source organism: Micromonospora sp. C28ISP2-4 (assembly GCF_030519385.1). Taxonomy (NCBI): domain Bacteria; kingdom Bacillati; phylum Actinomycetota; class Actinomycetes; order Micromonosporales; family Micromonosporaceae; genus Micromonospora; species Micromonospora sp. C28ISP2-4. Next base: position 43,707 of record NZ_JAUMKG010000010.1, read on the forward strand.
CGGGCCGGCCCGTGACCGCCGACCCGCTGCCGTACGACTTCCCGGACTACCGGCGGCTGTTGCGGGCGCAGCTCGGCGACGTGCCCACGTACCGGATCCCGTTCGACGGCGCGGCGCTGCGCGCGGCCCTGACGGCCGACGGCGTCCCGGTCTGCCACCGCGCGCACGAGGGCGTCGAGCACGAGGTGGTGGCGCTCGGCCTGGACGGCCGGGGCGAGCTGCGCCTGGTCGACCCGAACGCTGTGGGCGGTGCAGGCGGCCCAGGCAGCGTGGACGGTGCGGCGGGCGCGGGCGGCGCGGGCGGCGCGGGCGGCGCGGGTGCGCTTCGGGTGGCGGTGAACCGGGAGTACCTGCTGGACGCGCTGGGATCCGGCGACGGCCAGCTCGTGCTGGAGCTGGACGGCCCGATCGCCCCGCTGGCCGTGCGGCGGGCCGACGACGCGCACGCCTTCTCGGTCCTGATGCCGGTACGCCTCTGACGGCATCGGACCCGCGCTCGCCGTCCCGGCACCGCACCGCACCGCACCGGGGCAGGGATCAGTGACCGTGCGTGACGGCTTTGCCGTCCTCCACCCTTCACCCCTTGCGCACTTTGCTCTGCAGCCATCCACGCGACGCTGACGCTCCGTCGAACGCTGCGTCGGTGGCTGCAGAGCAAAGTCGCCAGAGGGGCATGTCGGCCGGAGAGCGGATCCGCGAGATTGACCAGGTCAGCGGGATGAAGGGCTGCAACCGGGCGGCGCGGGCATCGGAGCGCCATCACGGAATGTGAGCACGTCCCGCCGACGGCTCCGTCACCACGCACCGTCACCGGAAAGGGCCTCACGGCGGCGGGCTGCGCGGGCCGGGCCGGGGCGGCGGGGGCGCGACGGTAGCATCTGGAGGTCCCACCTGACTGCCTGGACGGAGGCGTACGAGCAGCATGCTCGACATGGAGTTGATCCGGAAGGATCGCGAGGCGGTGGCGACCGCGCTGGCGAAGCGTCTGGATCCCGCCGAGGTCACCCGGGCGCTGGACGACATCCAGCGGCTCGACCAGGAGCGGCGCGCCCTGATCACGGAGATCGACGCCGAGCGGCAGCGCCGCAAGGCCGAGGCGCGCGCGTACGCGGAGGCGAAACGGTCCGGCGGCACGCCGCAGCCGGTCGCCCCGGAGGCCGAGCGCAAGCAGCTCGCGGAGCTGGAGTCCCAGCTCGACGAGGTGCAGTCCCGGCTCCGCTCGGCGATGAGCGAGCTGCCGAACCTGCCCGCCGACGACGTGGTCGCCGGGGGCAAGGAGGCCAACCGGGTGGTGCGCACGTTCGGCGAGGCACCGGCCATCGAGAAGGTACGCGACCACGTGGAGCTGAGCCGCGCGCTCGGCCTGGTCGACCACGAGCGGGGCGTCAAGCTCGGCGGCTCGGGCTTCTGGATGTACACCGGCCTCGGCGCCCGGCTGGAGTGGGCGCTGGTGAACTGGCTGATCGAGCAGAACATCCAGGCCGGCTACGAGTTCCTGCTCCCGCCGCACCTGCTGCTGGAGAGCGCCGGTTTCGCCGCCGGGCAGTTCCCGAAGTTCCACGACGACGTCTACCACATCGACAAGCAGTCGTCCTCGCGCGGCCAGTTCCTGCTGCCCACGGCGGAGACGGCGATCCTCGGCGCGTACCAGGACGAGATCCTGGAGACGCCGAAGCTACCGTTGAAGGCGTTCGCGTACACGCCGTGCTACCGGCGCGAGGCGGCCGGTTCGCACTCCGACGAGCGCGGCACCGTGCGCGGCCACCAGTTCAACAAGGTGGAGATCTTCCAGTTCACGCTGCCGGAGCAGGCGGGCGAGGCGCTGGAGGCGATGGTCGGGCACGTCGAGGGCCTGGTCGGCAAGCTGGGTCTGCACTTCCAGACCAGCCTGCTCGCCGCCGGTGACGCGAGCGCCTCGATGAAGAAGACGCTCGACGTCGAGGTGTGGATGCCGAGCACCGGCAAGTACAAGGAGGTGTCGTCGGTCTCCTGGGCCGGCGACTACCAGGCCCGCCGGGCGGCGATCCGCTACCGCGAGCCGGGCGCGAAGCAGACCCGTTTCGTGCACACGCTCAACGGCTCGGCGCTGGCCACCAGCCGCCTGTTCCCGGCCATCCTGGAGCAGCACCAGCAGCCCGACGGCTCGGTGGTGGTCCCGGAGGTCCTCCGCGACAAGCTCGGCACCGACCGCCTCACCCCGCGCTGACCCGCTCCCCCGCCTCCGCTCCCGCCGCTCCCGCCCCTCCCGCCTCTCCCCCGCGATCTTGCACTTCCGGCCCGCGAGAAGTCCGCTTCACCCCTTCCGCCCGGGCACCAACTGCAAGATCGCGGGAGCGGGAGCGGGAGCGAGAGCGGGGACGGGTGCGGGTTAGGGCGGCGAGGAGGAGCGCGGCCAGGAGGGCCGCTAGGACGGCTGGGCCTGCGGTGTCGAGGGTGCTCGCCACGGTCTGCTGTGCGCGGGCGGCGGCGCGGATGACCGGGTCGGTGAAGGCGTCGTAGCGGCCCTGGGCGAGGCGCACCTCGTACCAGCCGTACCAGGCGACGTAGCCGCCCGCGACCAACAGCACCAGGCCGCTCAGCCGTGGCACCCACGCGCCCGCGCCGCGTAACCGGGCCACGACCCGCCCGCGCAGCAGCGCCACGGCGAGCGCGGCCACCCCGACCACGAGCGCCATCCCCAGCGCGTACGCGCCGAACAGCGCCAGCCCGCGCAGCGGCGAACCGGCTCGCAGGCTGGTCACCACGATCGCCAGGAACGGCGCGATCGCGCAGGTCAGCGACGTGAGCGCGTACGCCGCGCCGAACAGCGCCATGGACGGCCAGGTGCGGGTGAGCCGGGGCGCCACGCGTAACGGGCGCGGCGTGGGCAGCTGCCGGCCGGCGAGCAGCCAGCATCCGGCCAGCGCCAGCAGCACGCCGAGCGTCACGGTCAGCCACGGCAGCCGGGGCCGCACCCAGTCCGCCGCCGGTGCCAGTGCCAGCCCGAACGTGCCGAACACCAGCACGTACCCGAGGGTGAGCCCGGCCGTCGCGGTGAGCGCGCGTCCGACCGCGCCGCGCCCGCCGTCGGGGCCGGCGACGAGCAGCGAGAGGTACGCGGGCAGCATCGCGAAGCCGCACGGGTTGACCGCCCCGAGCATGCCGGCGGTCAGGGCGAGCAGCAGCGCGCCGGTCATCCCCGGGCCAGCGTCTCGACCTGCCGGGTCAGTGCCTCGCCGTCGAGGAATCCCTGGTGGACGACCCGGCCGGTGCGGTCCAGGACGACGAACGTGCTCTGCTCGGTCACCTTGAACCGGCGCCACAGCGTGCCCGCCCGGTCGTCGATCTGCGTCGTGCCGCCCAGGTCGAACTCGGTGACGAACGACTTCATCGCCTTCCGCTCACCGAGCCCGGCGACGCCGACGATCGGGACCGTGTCGCGGTAGGCCGGGGCGATCTCGGCCACCGTCCACGCCTGGCTGGCGCAGGTGGCGCACCAGGGCGCCCAGAACCACAGCACGACCGGCCGCCCGGCCAGGGCTGCGGCGTCGAACGCCGTACCGTCGAGGGTCTTGCCGGTGAACGACAGCGCGGCCGGCACCGCGGCGGGTGACGCGGACGCCGGCCCGGACGGCGACGCGGTGGCCGGAGACGCGGGAGGGGCCGACGACGCCGGGGCGACCGCTCCGGCCCGGGCACCGTCCTCGGGGCCGGCGGCGCAGGCGGTCGCGGCGACCAGCGTGGCGGCCAGCACTGCGGCGGCGGTCACGCGAACGGCTGTACGCATCGGCGGCTCCTGGTTCTACTCGGCCCGGACCAGGCGGAGCGCGAGTTCGGGGCAGACCTTTACCGCCTTGAGCGCGCCCTCGCGCAACCACGTCGGCACCGGCGTGGGCGGGAACGCCGGGTATCCGTTGCCGTCGAGCCGGATGAAGTCGGGCACCACGTGCGCGCACAGCCCGTGCCCGTCGCAGCGCGACCAGTCCAGGGTGAGCTTCTGCGGGTTGGCGTCCGGCGCGCCGGGCAGGCCCATCGTGCCCTTCACCCGTTTGCCGCAGCCCTCGCCGGTGGCGTGCAGCCGCAGGTCGTCGGCGAACACCTCCATCGCGGACAGTGCGAACCGGGCGGTGCCGTCCGGGTGGCTGCACGCGCCGCGTCCCTTGACGTCGCCGGCCGCGGCCCGGACCAGCTCGACCGGGGCGCTGCCGGAGACCGCGAGGTCGACCGAGCGGGCCAGGTCGGGCAGGCCCATCTTGCACGGGCCGCACTGCCCGGCGGACTCACCCGCCAGGTACCGCACCACCTGGGCGGCCTCGCCGAGCGGGCAGGTGTCGGCGCCGAGCGGCACGATGATGCCGGCGCCGAGAGTGCCGCCCACCGCGGTGAGCCCCTTGCGGGACACCTCGGCCCGCTCGGCGGCCGTCGCGGTGATCCACTTGCCGTGGTAGCCGCCCATCAGGATGCCCGGGCCGGGCGGCACCTCGCACAGGTCGAGGATCTCCCGCAGCGGGGTGCCGGCGGCGCACTCCACCACTGCGGGGCGCTTCGCCGACCCGGTGACGGTGAGCAGCACGGTGCCCGGCTCGTCGTCGGTGCCGAGCGCCGCGTACTCGTACGGGCCGATCCGGGCGGCGACGGCGAGCTGGGCGTACGTCTCGGCGTTCGACAGCAGCGTGGGCAGCCCGCCGACGCCGGAGTCACTGGACCGCTTCTTCGTGCCGGGCGGGATGTGCGGTAGGCCGTTGATGCCGTTGACGAGCGCGCCGCCCTCACCGGAGATGAAGCGGTGCGGGACCGTGACGATCGTGGTGGGCACCGGCATCCGCCGTTCCTGCAACGCCTCGGTCAGCGAGGGCCGGCCCACGTCGTCGTCCGCCACCCCGATCACGATCTCCTCGGCGTCGAGCGCGAACGCGGCGAGCGCGGCGCCGTCGAGGACGAGGTGCGGGGCGCGGGTGAGCAGCACCTTGTCCTTCCAGCTCGCCGGCTCCCCCTCGGTGGCGTTCACCACCACCACGGCGCCGAGGTCCTGCCGCTCGCAGGACTCCAGCACCGCGCGCAGCTTGCGGGCGAACGGGAAGCCCGCGCCGCCCTTGCCCTTGAGGTCGATCGCCTCGGCGAGCCGCAGCAGCGCCGCCGGTTCCATCGGGCCGATCGGGCCGTGCACCTCCTCGTGGGCGAGCAGGTCGAGCCGGCCGAACTCGGCGAACCCGGCGGTCAGGCGGGGCTCGCCGACGCAGGCGACAGGCGGCACCGTCGTGCGCTTCACCGGGCCTCACCTCGCAGCCCGGCCCAGTACGCGCCGTCGACCGCGTCCGCGTCGGCCCGCTTGCGGCGGCTGGACCGGCTCTCCTTGCCCGCGCGCATCGCCCGGCGGGAGGCGAGGTCGACGAGCGTCGGCGTGTCGTCGACGAACGCCTCGTCGGCGGCGTAGCGGGCCGGCGGGCGCCAGTAGTCCGGCTCCTCCGGCACCTCCTCCTCGTCACGGTAGCGGCGGCCGGATCCGCTGAACGGTTCCGCCGTGACCGGGGTGCCGGAGATCGGGCCGGCCGAGATCGGCTCGCCGGAGATCGGGCGGGACTCCCAGCGACGCGGGCTGTCCCACGGCTCCTCCGGCTCGTCGGTGGCGCGCGGCGGCGCGGAGTAGCGGGCCACCTCGGCCGCCGTGGCGTACCGGCCGCTGTCCGGGGGTGCGGAGTGGCGTCCACCGGTGTCCGGCGGCGCCGAGTGCCGGCCGCCGCTCTCCGGCGGTGCGGAGTACCGGGCGACCAGGTCCTCGTCGCCCCGGGAGCGACGGGCCACCCGCTCCTCGTTGGCGCGGCGACGGCGGCGGGACCGCTCGCTCTCGGTCCGGCGTGCCGGCGCCGCCTCCTCGTCGCGGGCACGGACGACGGGGTCGCGCTCCTCGTCGCGGCGGCGGGCGGGCGCCTCCTGCGTGCGGGCGCGCCGGGTGGGCGCGTCCGGCTCGGCGTCGCGCCGCCGAGCGGCGGCGGCGCGGACCGGCTCGCGCAGCGATCCGGGTTCCGGCACCACGGGTACGGCGAACCGCTCCGGATCGCGCCGCCGGGCGGTGCCGGCCGGTGCGGTCCAGGTGGCGGTCGCCTCGGCCCAGCGGCCCCGGCCGGCGCCGCTGTCCTCCTTGTCGGCGGCCTTCTTGCGGCTGAGCGCGGCGAACACGCCGGTACGCTCCTCGGCCTTGCCGGCCATCGCCTTGTTGAGCGCGACGGCCTGGTGCTGCTCGCGGCTGCGCTTGCCGAGGTGGACGGAGACGCGCACCAGCAGCGCCATCACCACGAGCAGCACGCAGGCGAGGTAGCTCAGCACCACCCACGCGGCGGCCGGGCGGCCGGCGTTGAGGCCGTGCACCAGCGCGAACGGCCAGGACACGTACGCCATGGAGTGCAGCGCACGCCAGAACCACTTCGGGCCGACCCCGGCGAACCGGACCCGGATGATGCCGGTCCAGAGCACGCCCACCATCAGCAGCGCGGCGACGGTGCCCAGTCCGACGTAGAGGCCGCTGCCGCTGATGAACGGCACCACCGCGTCGGTCGGGCCGGCCCGGCCGATCGCCACCTTGGTGATGACGTGGAAGAGCAGCCCGGCGACGCCGAGCACGCCGGTGGCCCGGTGCGCCGACTGGAGCAGCACGCGGTGCCGGATGAGCAGCACCAGGCGGTCGGTGGCGAGCAGGCCCAGCATCACCGTGATGCTGAGCGACACCAGGGCGACCACCCCGGCGAAGAACTCGGTGAAGAAGAATCCGTACGAGTACATGACGCCGCCGGCGCCGGCCAGCTCCACACCCGCCCACGCGAGGCCGAGCGCGGAGGCGGTCAGCGCCACCATCGCGGACTTCGACATCGTCCGAGCACCACGGCTGGTGGTGGTGGTCCGGACGGTCGTCGCCTTCTCGTTCTGCTGTGCCCGGGCCATCTGCTCCTCGATCGTCTCGCGGCGGCGCCCCCACCGGCCGACCCTGCTCCCCACTCAGGTACGGAGGGACGGCGCGGACGGATCACCTCCGGTGGCGAATTTCTCGGCCGGATTCTCGAACCGTCCAGCCCGGACGCGCGTGTAGCGCCTGACGCAACGACGGATGCCCATGCGTTGACAGACTTTGCAACAGGCTCGTAACCTTGCCGCAAAATTTCAGGCTGGTTTGCAAGAAGCCAGCACTGGAACAGGCTCCACTCCCCCGCATCCCCCGCACCCCGCAGGAGTCCTGATGCATCGACGCCGATGCCGCGCCGCCGCGCTCGCCCTGAGTCTGGCCGCGAGCCTGCTCGTCCCCGTCACCGCGGCGGCACCCCCGGCCGCCGCGGCCACCCCGGGCGCCAAGAAGGTGATCGTCCAGCTCTTCGAGTGGAACTGGACGTCGGTGGCCGCCGAGTGCACCAGCACGCTGGGCCCGAAGGGCTACGGCTACGTGCAGGTGTCCCCGCCGCAGGAGCACGTCAACAGCAGCCCGTGGTGGGTGTCGTACCAGCCGGTCAGCTACCGGATCGAGTCCCGCAAGGGCACCCGCGCGCAGTTCCAGTCCATGGTGAACACCTGCCACGCCGCGGGCGTGAAGGTGATCGTCGACGCCGTGGTCAACCACATGTCCGGCCAGGAGAACGGCGGCACCGGCTGGGCCGGCTCGTCGTACGGGCACTACAACTACCCGGGCGTCTACTCGGCGCAGGACTTCCACTACTGCGGCCGCAACGGCAACAACGACATCGCCAACTACAACGACCGGTACGAGGTGCAGAACTGCGAGCTGGTCAACCTGGCCGACCTCAAGACCGAGTCGGAGTACGTGCGCGGCCGGCTGGCCGCGTACCTCAACGACCTGCTCTCGCTCGGCGTCGACGGTTTCCGCCTGGACGGCAGCAAGCACATGCCGGCCGCCGACATCGCGGCGATCAAGGCCAAGCTGTCCCGCAGCGCGTACCTGGTGCAGGAGGTCATCTACGGCGCCGGTGAGCCGATCCAGCCGACCGAGTACACCGGCAACGGCGACGTGCACGAGTTCCGGTACGGCAAGGACCTGGCCCGGATGTTCAACAACGAGCGGCTGGCGTACCTGAGCAACTTCGGTGAGTCCTGGGGCTACCTGTCGAGCGCGAAGGCGGTGGTCTTCACCGACAACCACGACACCCAGCGCGAGGGTGGCGTGCTCACCTACCGCAACCGCGGCACGTACGCGCTCGCCAACGCGTTCATGCTCGCCTGGCCGTACGGCACCCCGGCGGTGATGTCGAGCTTCACGTACAGCAGCCGGGACCAGGGCCCGCCCGCCGACGGCAGCAACCGGATCACCAACGTCACCTGCTACTCGGGCTGGGAGTGCGAGCACCGCTGGCCGGTCGTCGCGAACATGGTCGGCTTCCGCAACGCCACCGAGGGCGCCGGTGTCTCCAACTGGTACGACAACGGCTACCAGCACATCGCGTTCAGCCGTACCGGCAAGGGCTACCTGACGATCAACGACGAGGACAGCGCGGTGAACGGCCGCTCGTACTACACCGGGCTGCCGGCGGGCCGCTACTGCGACGTCATCCACGGCACGTTCGGCAACGGCACGTGCAGCGGGCCGGTGATCACCGTGGACTCGTCCGGCTGGTTCGCCGCGAACGTCCCCGCCCACGACGCGATCGCGATCCACATCGGCGCGAAGCTGAGCTGAGCCACCCGGGCCGCGAAGCCCCCGTACCCGTAGTACCGGGTCCGGGGGCTTCCGGTCGGTTACAGTCGGTTTCGTGCTGTTCGACCGGTTCGCCGCGCGCCGGCCTCCTGGCTGGCTGATCGCCGCGCTCGCCGTACCGCTGCTGCTCGTCACCGCGCTGCTGGTCGGCCGCGCGCTCACCGCCACGCCCGCGCGCCCGGCGGCGCCACCCGCCGCCGCGCCCCCGGCCACCGCTGCGCCGAGCCCGTCGCCGCAGGAGTCGGTGCCGCCCGCCGCGCCGCCGCCGGACGACCTGCCGGTGGTCACCTACGACCCGGCGCCGCGCGGCTTCCCGCCCGACCCGGACCCGGCCGACACCCGCCCGCTGAGCGAAGGGCTGCGCCCGAATCGGAACGTGGCCGTCTACGACGCGCCCGGTGGCCGTCCGCTGGCGTTCCTCGCGCCGACCATCAGCGGCGTACGGCTGACAGTGCCGATCGTCGAACGCCGCTCCGGCTGGACCGCAGTGCTGCTCCCGTCGGCCAACCGCACCATCGCCTGGCTGCCGTCGGGCGGCTGGACCACAGTGGTGCTGCGCGACCAGATCGTGGTGGAACGGCGCACCCACCGCCTCACCTGGAGCCGGGACGGGCGCGCGATGCGTACCTGGCCGGTCAGCCTCGGCATGTCCGGGCAGCTCACCCCGCTCGGCCGCACGTTCGTGCTGGGCCGCACGCCGCCCCCGCAGGCCGTCTACGGCGGTGTCGACATCTTCGCCCTCGGCGCGATCCCGGACGACCCGGACGCGGTGCCGACCGGGCTGCGGGGCGCCCACATCGGACTGCACAGCTGGTACAACGACGACACGCTCGGCGAGAACGTCACAAACGGCTGCATCCGGCTGACCCGCAGCGCCCAGCGCCTGCTCCTGACCGAGGTGGAACCGGGCACCGCCTTCGTGGTGGTCGACCGCCTGCCCTGACGGGTCTCAGCCCAGCAGCCGGCCGTCGGCCTGGATCGGCTCAGGCCGTCGAGCCGCCGTCGACCGCGATCGACGCGCCGGTGATGTGCCGTCCGCCGGCGCCCACCAGGTGGCTGACAGTCGCCGCCACGTCTTCCGGTTCCGCGTACCGGCCGAGGGCGATGTGCGACCGCTGCCCGTCCGCGCCCGCGCTGTCCGCCGGGTTCATGTCGGTGTCGGTCGAGCCGGGCAGGATCAGGTTGACGGTGATCCCGCGCGGACCGAGTTCGCGGGCGAGCGCCCGGGTCAGCCCGTTCACGGCGCTCTTGGTCATCGCGTACGCGCTCACCCCGGGAGCCGGGACACGGCTGGCGAAGCTGCTGCCGATGTTGACGATCCGCCCACCCGCACCCATGTGGCGCACCGCCGCCTGGGTGACGAGGTAGACCCCGCGCACGTTCACCGCGATCGCCCGGTCCAGGGCGTCGAGGCTGACCGACTCGATCGGTCCACCCGCGAACACCCCGGCGTTGTTGACCAGGATGTCCAACCGCCCGAACTCGGCGACGGTCCGCTCCACGGCGCCGACCACGGCCGTCGCGTCGGTACTGTCCGCTCTGATCGCCAGGCCGGTCCGGCCGTACGCCTCGATCTCGGCCACCACGGACTTCGCGCTTTCCTCCGCGGTGCGGTAGGTGAACGCGACGTGGATGCCGTCCTCGGCCAGCCTGCGCACGACGGCGGCGCCGATACCCCGGCTCCCGCCCGTCACCAGGGCAACCCTGTCGGCACGTCTGACCGTCATGCCGTCATCCTGACAGTCGACTCAGGACGCTGATCATCCGGGTCACCCGTCCGTTTCCTGTCCGTTCGATCGGACAGGATTGCCGGCACCCAGTCCGGGTACGCGCGGGCCGTCCAGCGGCGGAACGGGGAGACTAGACATGAGCGCACCGACGGGACGAGTCGACACGATCGTGCTCATCCACGGGCTCTGGATGACCTCGCGGAGCTGGGAGCACTGGGCCGAAAGGTACGCCGCGCGCCGCTTCCGGGTGCTCACGCCCGCCTGGCCCGGCATGGACCGCGAGGTGGAGGAGCTGCGGGCCGACCCGTCCCCGATCGCCGCGCAGCGCATCGCCGACATCGCCGCCCACTACGAGGCGATCATCCGGGGCCTGCCGCGCCCGCCCATCATCATGGGCCACTCGTTCGGCGGCCTGATCGCCCAGTTGCTGGCGGACCGCCGCCTCGGTGCCGCAGTGGTCGCCGTGCACCCCGCGCCGGTACGGGGCGTGCTCAAGCTGCCGCCCGCCACGCTGCGCTCCGGGTACTCCATCCTGCACAACCCGGCGAACCGGCACCGCGCCGTGCCGTTCACCCCGGAGGACTTCCGGTACGCCTTCGGCAACACCATCAGCCAGGAGCAGTCCGACGCCGCCTGGGAGCGGTACGCCGTACCGGGCGCCGGGCACGTGCTGTTCGAGGCGGCGTTCGCCAACCTGGATCCGGCCTCCGCCACCGAGATCGACAAGAAGCGCAGCGACCGCGCCCCGCTGCTGATCACCGCGGGCGGCGAGGACCACGTGGTGCCGGCGACCCTCGCGAGCAGCATCGCGAACCTCTACCGGAGTTCGACGGCGCTCACCGGCTACCGGGAGTTCCCCGGCCGGTCGCACTTCGTCGGCGGCGAACCGGGCTGGGAGGAGGAGGCGGACTTCGCGCTGGAGTGGGCGGTCGAGGCGGCGAACGAGTTCTCCCCGACAGTGGTCGCCGAGGCGCCTCGACGGCGCTGACCCACGGATATATCAAGATCAGCAAAAATTGCGCCCGCTCGGCCAAGGACGCGCAGCGCGCCCGATGGCTGCTCCGCGGTTTCGACTGGCTCGCCATGCCCGACGACATCTGGGATCGTGCGATCGACGTCCAGGTGCAGGCGCTGCACAAGGGCAACCACGGGGCGCTCTCGATGGCCGATCTGCTGATCGCCGCGACGGCCGAACGGCATGGCGTGACCGTTCTGCACTACGACGGTGACTTCGACCTGATCACCGCGATCACCGGCCAGCCGACGACGTGGGTCGTCCCGGCCGGAAAGGCCGACTGACCGGCTTCGGCCCCGATGCCGGGTGGGCCACCGGGAGCAGCGCCGAGGTGTCCAGGACGAGCGCGTTCACGCGCCGGCCGCCCCGTCGCCCCCGAACCGGCGCAGCCACGCCATGTTGCGGTCGTGCTGCTCGTCGGTGATCGGCGGCTGTTGTGCCAGCCTCCGGCGGGCCCGCTCGACGTCTTCGCCGGTCACCGCACAACCGACGTTCTCGACCGCGGCTCGCGCATGTTCCGCTTCCGGTTGCGGGCGTCCGACCCCGCTCCGGCGCATGCTCATCGCGGCCGGAACCGCCGGGAGCACTCACCGTCGTGTCCGGGCCGGAGCAGACACCGCTGCCCGCCGGGCAGCAACCGGTCGCAGAACACCCAGTGGCGGACGTTCTGGTCGTCCTCCGCCGACACGGTGGTGCCGCCCGGCTCGGTCTGCGGCAGGACGTGGGTCCAGTGCGCCACCACCCGGGCCAGCCGCTGAGCGGAGAGCAGGTCGTTGACGACGACCGGCAGGTGGATCACCCAGCGCTCGGTCACCTGTCGCACCCCCGTTCGTTTCGGGCCCGGGCCTGCTCCGACTGCCAGCGACGCAGCGCGTTCTTGATCCGGTCGGTCTCCCGGCGGCTCCGGGCCAGCGCGTCGTACACCGCTGCCAGGTCGCCGGCGACGCGGTCGAGGAACTCCCGCACCTCCTGCGGGTCGAGCCCGCGCCGGCCCAGCGGGGTCGTCCGGAAGCTCCGCTCACGGACCTGCCAAGGGCGCAGGGGCTGGTAGGCCGACGAGCGGTAGCAGGTCGATCCGAGGACCGACCGCCGGCGACGCCGGACACGCCGGAGGAAGACGCGCATGAGACCTGCCCCTCACCGTCGAGATCGAACCGTGGAAGGGGGTGGGTCCGTCGGCCCGCCCCGCACCGGCGGACCCACCCCGGCACCTGCCACCGCAGCCTTCGACCAGCAGTACGTCAGCAGGGCACAACACGTGACCCAGATCGACAAGCTGTAACCCAGCCGATCCGGCCACTCACTCATCGTGCAGCGAACCGGCCCCCTTATGCAACTCCCGATTCGGGAGAGTGTCGTTGCGAAGCTCGTCCGGATCCGCCACACTGACCGGCATGACTGGAAGCCCGACCGTCCGACGTCGACGCCTGGCCGCCGCCCTCCGTCGCCTCCGGGAGCAGACCGGCATGACCGCCGACCAGGCCGCCAAGGAGGTGGGCATCTCGAAGTCGGCGATCAGCCGGATCGAGAACGCCCAGGTGTCCGTCATGCCGCCGGTCGCGCGTGGACTTCTCGAGCTGTACGGCGTGGAGGGCGACGAGGTGGACGCACTCGTCCAGGTCGCCCGCGATGCCCGCAAGCGCGGCTGGTGGCAGGCGTACGACGACGTGCTGCCGGACTGGTTCGAGGTCTACGTCGGGCTGGAGGCCGAGGCGTCCGAGATCCGCGCGTTCCAGCCACAGCTGATTCCGGGTCTACTCCAGACCGCCGACTACGCCCGCGCGGTCATCCGCGCCGAGCACCCGGACGCCCCGAGCGACGAGGTGGACCGGCGGGTGGAGTTGCGCATGCGCCGTCAGGACACCGAGACTCCGCCGAAGCTCTGGGTGGTGCTGGACGAGGCAGCACTACGGCGGCCGGTCGGCGGCGCGGAACTGTTCGCGGCACAGTTGCGACGACTGGCCGAGGAGGCGGAACGGCCCGGCCGCACCATCCAGATCCTGACCTTCGGCGCGGGCGAGTACGGGTCGATGGGCAGCGCCTTCAGCGTGCTGACCTTCCCCGAGCCGGCCGATCCGGGGGTCGTCTACGTCGAGACCCGCGCGGGTAGCCTCTATCTCGAAGGCCAACAGGTCAGGGAGTACAGCCGCGTCTTCGAGCACCTGGTCGCCACGGCGGCCGGCGCCCGGGAGTCGCGCGACCTCATCCTGGGGGCGATCGACGAGCTGTGAGAGGACGGCGCGGGTGGAAGAGGCCAACCAGGCGACGGTGACCTGGCGCAAGAGCACCCGCAGCAACGGCTCCGGCGACTGCGTCGAAGTCGCCGACGGCCTGCCCGGCGTGGTCGGGCTCCGCGACAGCAAGGACCCCACCGGCCCGGCCCTCACCTTCGACCGGGCAGCCTGGTCGACCTTCGTCGCGAGCGTCAAACAGCGGTCGTTCCGCCGCTGACGCCCTGATGGCTCCCCCTGGTGCCCTGTGAGATGCCACCCGGCCCTGGTGTGCGGGTGGATCCGCCGGGTATGACGGGAACATGAGGGCGAGTTTCCGGCTGGGCCGGATCGCCGGCGTACCGGTCGGCGTCAACTGGAGTGTCCTGGTCATCTTCGTGCTGATCGCGTGGGCGCTGTCGGCGAGCCTGTTCCCCGCCTCGTACCCCGGTCACTCGCCCATCGCCTACTTCGCGGCCGGCCTGGCCGCCGCCGTGGTCTTCTTCCTCGGCCTGCTCGCCCACGAGGTCGCACACGCGGTGGTCGCCAAGCGCAACGGCATCGAGGTCGAGGGCATCACGCTGTGGCTGTTCGGCGGCGTCGCCGAGCTGAAGGGCGAGGCGAAGGACCCGGGCGCCGAGCTGCGGATCGCCGGGGTCGGGCCGCTGGTCAGCCTGATCCTCGGCCTGTTCTTCGCGGCGATCGCGGTGGCGGTCGCCGCCGCGGGCGGCCACGGGCTGCTGCTCGGCGCGCTGGCCTGGCTCGCGGGCATCAACGTGCTGCTGGCGATCTTCAACGTGCTGCCCGCCGCCCCGCTGGACGGCGGGCGGCTGCTGCGCGCGGCGGTCTGGAAGTTCACCGGCGACCGGACCAAGGCGTCGGTGGTGGCGGCCCGCGCGGGCTGGGTGCTCGGCGTCGTGCTGATCGGGCTCGGGCTGTGGCGGTTCTTCACCGGCGCCGGGTTCGGCGGGCTCTGGCTGGCGCTGATCGGCTGGTTCCTGCTCGGTGCTGCCGGCCAGGAGGAACGCGCCGCCCGGATGGGCGACGCCCTGCGCGGCGTCCGGGTGGGCGACGTGATGACCCCGCAGCCGCAGACCGCGTCCGGCGACCTCACGGTCGCCGACTTCGTCGACCACTACCTTTTCGCGTACCGGCACTCCGCGCTGCCGCTCACAGTCGACGGCAGGCCGGTCGGTCTGGTCACGCTCGATCGGGTACGCGGCATCGCGGCGGACCGCCGCGCCTCGACCACGCTGGCCGAGGTGTCCTGCCGGGCCGACGAGCTGGTCCTCGCCCGCCCGGAGGAGCAGCTCACCGACCTGCTTCCCCGGCTCAACGAGTGCACCGACGGCCGGGCGCTGGTGGTGATCGACGACCAGTTGGTCGGCATCGTCTCGCCCAGCGACATCAGCCGCGCGGTCCAGCGCAGCAGCCTGCGCCAGCAGACGCCCGCCGGGCGGTAAATCAGTCCCGGGGAAAGTAGCGGTCCATCTCGACGGTGCGGAACTTCCCCTTCGGGTCGAACTCGCGCAGCAGTGCGGCGAAGTCGGCGTGCCGGGGGTACGCGGTGGCGGGATCGCGCTCGAACAGCTTCCCCCAGTGCGGGCGCGGCGCGAACGGGGCGAGCCGCTCCTCCACCTCGGCCAGCACCGGCGCGACAGCCACCGGGTCGCCGATCCAGGTGAAGTGCAGCGCCAGCGAGTCGCGCCGGTAGTTCGGGCTGAGCCACAGCTCGTCGGCGGCGATCGTCCGCAGCTCGCAGATCTGGAGCACGGCGGCGATCCGGTCGGCGACCGGGTCGAGCGCGGCGAGCGCCGCCGACGCGTCGCTGCGGGCCACGTGCCACTCGGACTGCAACTCGTCGCCGCTGCTCGGGGTGAAGCCGAGCCGGAAGTGCGGCAGCCGCTCGTGCCACGGCCCCGGCTCGCCGAGCTGCGCCGTGCAGTGCTCCGGCGACATGCCGGGCACTGGGTGCCGGGGCGAGTCGGCGGCAACCGTGTCCAGCCAGTCGGCGGGCGGCGGCGCCTGGTCGGCGTGCTGCTTGACCCACACCTGGTCGAAGCGCTCCGAGCGCCAGGAGGTGAAGACGCTGACGCTGTACGCGGCGTCGAGCGCCTCGTCCAGCGCCGCGCGGGGCAGGCCGAGGCGGACGTGTTGGCGCACCGCGTACGTGGGCACCACGTCGAGCGTGAGCCGGGTGACCACGCCCAGCGCGCCCAGGTTGACCACCAGCCCGGCGAACCGCGGATCGGTCCGGTCGACGGTGATCAGGTCGCCGTCGGCGGTGACCAGTTCCAGCGCGGCGACGGCGGCGGCGAGGTTGCGGTTCCGCGCGCCGGAGCCGTGGGTGGCGGTGGCGACCGAGCCGGCCACCGAGATGTGCGGCAGCGAGGCGAGGTTCGCCAGCGCGTACCCCTGGGCCTGGAGCGCGGTGGCCAGGTCGCCGTAGCGGAGGCCGGCCGCGACGGTGACGGTGCCGCGGTCCGGGTCGAGCGCGACGGCCGGTGGCAGGCCGTCGACCGCGATCTGGGTGCCGGTGGTGTCGCCGAGCCGGTTGAACGAGTGACCGGTGCCGACGGCCCGGACCAGGTCGGCCTCCGCGACCAGCCGGCGCAGCTCGTCGGTCGAGGTCGGCCGCGATCGGGTACGCGCCGACCAGGTGACGTTTCCGGCCCAGTTCGTGTCCGTCATGCGCAGCATCATGCGCCATCATGCGCCGGCAGGGTTGCCCCGGCCACTCGGCGGGAATCCTGGCGGGATGAGCAGCTACCGCGACCCGAGCCTCCGCGGCGACGTGTACCCGTCGGAGGAGGAGATCGACCCGACCGGCGTGGACCCCGACGCTGCGGAGATGCCGCCCGCCGCTGCGGAGATGCCGCCCGCCGCTGTGGGCGTGGCGCCCGCCGCTGTGCGGGAGGCGCCCGCCGCGACCGCGCCGGTGCCGGGGCCCACGCCGGAGCCCGAGCCGGACCCGGTGCCCCACCCGGGGCCGCCGCCGCGCCAGGCGTCCGGCCGGTCGATCGTGACCCGGCACCTGGACGGTTCCGTCGAGGTGGTGACCGACCTGGACGGCGACGGCGTGGCCGACGTGGTGCAGGTCGACCTGGACGGCGACGGCGTGCCCGACGTGACGTACCTGGACAGCGACCGCGACGGCCGCCTCGACACCGTCCGCCGCGCCACAGCGAGCTGATCCGTCCGCCGCTCACGCGTACCGCCGAGGATGGCCCGGCGAACGGGTACAGCTTCCGCGGGGCGCCCACACCGTTGATCATGCAGTTGCTGCCCCGACAAGAGCCGTAAATCCGGCACCGAAAGGGCCGCGACTGCAAGATCGCGGGGGTTGTGGGGTGGTGCGGGAGTGCGCCTCCCGTAACGCGAGATTGTCGTTCCGCAAGGCGGGACCGATGGAGATCTTGGTACGAAAGGGCCCCCATGGGGGCCGTTTGGTACCAAGATCTCGACGGGAGCCGGGAGGCGGGACGGGCGGCGGGCAGGGGCCGGGTCAGACCTGGGGCATCACCTCGGCGGCCACCAGCTCCAGGTGGTCCAGGTCGGCCAGGTCCAGCACCTGGAGGTAGGCCCGGGAGCTGCCGGCCTCGGCGTACCGGCCGAGCGTCTCGACCACCTCGGCGGGCGTACCGGCGGCGCCGTTGGCGCGCAGCTCGTCCGGGTCGCGGCCGATCGCCTCGGCGCGGCGCCTCACCTCGGCCTCGTTGCGGCCGCAGCAGAGCACGAGCGCGTTGGACCAGGTCATCGTGGACGGGTCGCGGTCGATCTCGGCGCAGGCGTCACGCACGCGCCGGAACTGCGCCACGGTGTCCTCGACCGAGGCGAACGGCAGGTTGAACTCGTCGGCGTAGCGGGCGGCCAGGCGGGGCGTGCGCTTCGGCCCCATGCCGCCGAGCAGGATCGGCGGGCGGGGGCGCTGCACCGGCTTGGGCAGCGCCGGTGAGTCGCTGACCGGGTAGTACGTGCCGGGGAAGTCGAACGTGGAGCCCTCCGGGGTGGACCAGAGCCCGGTGATGACGGCGAGCTGCTCCTCCAGCCGGTCGAACCGCTCCCCCAGCGCCGGGAACGGGATGCCGTACGCGGAGTGCTCCTCGGCGTACCAGCCGGTGCCGATGCCCAGCTCGACCCGGCCGCCGCTCATCTGGTCGACCTGCGCCACTGTGATCGCCAGCGGACCTGGTAGCCGGAACGTGGCGGCTGTCATGAGCGTGCCGAGCCGGATCCGGGTGGTGTCGCGGGCCAGCCCGGCGAGCGTGGTCCAGGCGTCGGTAGGGCCGGGGTCGCCGCTCACCGAACCCATCTTCAGGTAGTGGTCGGAGCGGAAGAACGCGGCGAAGCCGGTCTCCTCCGCGCGTCGGGCCACGGCGAGGAGCTGGTCGTATGTGGCGCCCTGCTGGGGCTCGGTGAAGATCCGCAGTTCCATCCCCCGAGCATATGGAGCCGCCCGGGCCGGGGCAGCGCGACCGGTCATTCCTTGCCAGGCATATAACCGGTCAGGCATATTGCAAGGGTGACAGTCGACGCCTTCACCGTGCTGGCCGAGCCCTCCCGGCGACGCATCCTCGACCGGCTGCGCCGGGCGGAGAGCAGCGTCGGCGAACTGGTGGACGCGCTGGGCATGAGCCAGCCGGCGGTGTCCAAGCACCTGCGGGTGCTGCGCGACGCGGGCCTGGTCACCTGCCGTACGGCGGCACAGCGGCGGATCTACCGGCTCGACGTGGCGCCGCTGCGGGCAGTGGACGACTGGCTCGGGCCGTACCGGTCGATGTGGACCGCGCACCTCGACGCCCTGGAACACCATCTCGACAGTCAGGAGTGACAGATGGACCGCGACACGTTCCGTCCCGGCCCGCTCGCCCGGGTGGAGCTGGAACCCGCGAACGACAGGTGGGACCTGGTCTTCGTCCGCGACCTGCGGCACCCGCCGGAGAAGGTGTGGGCCGCGCTCACCGACCCGGGACAGCTCGCCGGGTGGGCGCCGTTCCTCGCCGACCGTGACCTGGGCCGTCCCGGTGACGCAGTGCTCAGCAGTGTCGACGGCGAGCAGAGCCACCCGGCGCCGGCCCGGGTGCTGCGCGCCGAGCGGCCGAACCTGCTGGAGTACACCTGGGGCGACGACCTGCTCCGCTGGGAGCTGACCGCTACCGGCGACGGCACCACGCTCACGCTGCGGCACCGGGTCGCCAAGCCCGGCCTCGCCCCGATGACGGCCGCCGGCTGGCACCTCTGCCTCGACGTCGCCGCGCACCTGCTCGACGGCGACCCGGTCGGCCCGATCCGGGGCGCGCAGGCGAAGGACTTCGGCTGGGCGGAACTCCGCGACGCGTACGCCGAACGCCTCAACCGCCCGTGACTCGCTCCCCCGCGGCCTACGCGTCGAGGTGGTCGGCGGGCGCGGTCTGCAACAGCCAGGCGAGCGGCATCCGGGCATGCTCGGCGTACCGGCCGTCGCCGCCGGGTTCGTGGAGCGTGACGGTCTGCGCGCCGTCCCGCTCCACGACCCAGTAACGCGGGATGCCGGCGGAGGCGTACTCCCGGGCCTTGGTCACCGAGTCCATGGTCTCCGAGCCGGGCGAGACGATCTCGACCACCAGCACCAGGTCGGCCACGGCGGACCAGACGCGACGGCTGGGCGCCTTCCGCCACACCGTGATGTCGGGGATCCGGCCACCGTCACCGCTGGGCCCCGGCACCCGCACGCCGACGGCCTGGAGAACCTGCTCGGCAGGCCAACCCGCCATGATCAGCCAGGCGAAGATCCGGCTCGCGATGATGGCGTGCTCCGAGTCGGGCGGCGGCATGACCGACAGAACCGCCTCGGGGCTGGTCTCGTAGCGGTGACCGTTCGGGTCGGCGGCGTTCATCTTCGCCACGTCGTCGAGCGTCACGACGGCGGGCATGTGCATGCCGACTGCCTCAGCGCTCATGACGCCATCGTATGGCAGCAGCCGGCGTCGCCGTGGTATCCAGCCCGTCACGCGGTCCGGCGGCGCAGCCAGCCGGCGGCGCCGCCGACAAGCGTCGTCCCGATGGTCGTGCCGATCGCCACCAGCGCCGCTCCGACCGCCCACAGGCCGGTGTCGTCGGTCGAGGCGGCGTGCACCGCCCACGGGACGGTGAACGCCACAGTCATCACTGTCGCCACCAGCCAGATGTTCAGCCACCAGCCGCCCACCGCGGCCAGCGCGCCCAGGGTCAGCACCGCGGCGGCGACCTGCCAGACCGCGTACGGCCCGCTCATGTCGCCGGTCTGCGGGTCCACGGTCCAGCCGGACTCCCAGCTCAGCCAGGTCACCCAGGCGCCGGCCGTGGCCAGCGCCAGGAGCAGGCCGCCGAGCAGCGTACGTCTCGTTGTCACGCCTTCGATCCTGCCCGGCCGGCGGGGCGGGCGAATGAGCACGCGTACTCGATTTCGCCGCCGCGCACACGGCGGTGTGCGCGGCGTGTGCGCCCGGTGCCAGCGGTCCCGGTCATCGTCGGCGTCATGAGTTACGCATTCGAGGCAGAGGGCCTGGTCAAGCGGTTCGGTACGACGACCGCGCTGGCCGGGATCGACCTCGCCGCACGCCGGGGGACCGTGCTGGGGGTGCTGGGGCCCAACGGCGCCGGCAAGACCACAGCCGTGCGGATCCTCGCCACGCTGTTGCGCCCCGACGAGGGGCGCGCCACTGTCGGCGGCCACGACGTGGTCACCGACGCGGCCCGGGTACGCCGGCTGATCGGGCTGACCGGCCAGTACGCCTCGGTCGACGAGGACCTGACCGGCACGCAGAACCTGGTGCTGATCGGCCGGCTGCTCGACCTGAACCGTCGTGAGGCCCGGGCGCGGGCGGCGGAACTGCTCGCCTGGTTCGGCCTGACCGACGCCGCGGGACGCCCGGCCAAGACGTACTCCGGTGGCATGCGCCGCCGCCTGGACCTGGCCGCGAGCCTGGTCGGCCGGCCGGAGGTGATCTACCTGGACGAGCCGACGACCGGCCTGGACCCGGCCAAGCGGGAGGAGATGTGGGGCGTGGTCCGCTCGCTGGTCGACGACGGGTCGACAGTGCTGCTGACCACGCAGTACCTGGACGAGGCCGACGCGCTCGCCGACGAGATCTCGGTGATCGACCACGGCCGGGTGATCGCGCACGGTACGCCCGGCGAGCTGAAGCGGATCGCCGGCAGTCAGACGATCGTGGTCCGGCCGACCGATCCGGGCCGGATCGGCGCTGTCGCCGAGATCCTCCGCGTCAGTACGGGGGCGGATCCCGAGCTGCCCCGACCGGGTCTGCTCACCGTGCCGGTGGACGACGACGCCACGTTCACCGCCGTGGTCCGCCGGCTCGACGACGCCGGCATCGGAGTGGTCGAGCTGGCGTTGCGGCTGCCCAGCCTCGACGAGGTGTTCTTCACGTTGACCGGCCACGGTGCCGAGGAGCCCACGGAGGTGGCGGCATGACCACGACCACTCGTACGGCGGCGACGGCACCGTCCCGGACCGGCACCACCCACGCCGCCGGTCGTCCGTTCGGGATGGCCCGGCACAGTCTCGCGCTGGCCGGCCGCAGCCTGGTCAAGACGATCCGGACCCCGGAACAGCTGCTGGACGTCACGCTCCAGCCGATCGTCTTCGTGCTGATCTTCGTCTACCTGCTCGGCGGCGCGGTCGCCGGCTCGCAGCACGAGTATCTCCAGTTCCTGCTGCCCGCGATCATGGTGCAGACCGTGCTGTTCGCGTCCATCGCGACCGGCGTCAGCCTCAACACCGACGTGGAGAAGGGCGTCTTCGACAGGTTCCGCAGCCTGCCGATCGCCCGGTCCGCGCCGCTCGTCGGTTCCGTGGTCGGCGACCTGGTCCGGTTCGTGGTCTCCATCGTGGTGCTGCTGGGATTCGGGTACGCGCTCGGCTTCCGAATCGGCACCGACCCGCTGTCCGCGCTGGCCGCGTGCCTGCTCACCATCGCGTTCGCGTTCGCGGTCAGCTGGATCGGCGTGCTGCTCGGGGTGCTGATGCGCAGCCCGGGCGCGGTGCAGGGCACGGCGTTCCTGCTGCTGTTCCCGCTGACCTTCGGCACCAACATGATGGTGCCGACCGACACGCTGCCCGGCTGGTTGCAGTGGTGGGTCGGGGTCAACCCGGTGGCCGACGTGATGGAGGCGGCCCGGGGCCTGATGATCGGTGGCCCGGTGGCCGGGCCGGTGACCCGGTCGCTGCTGTGGACCGTGGCGATCATCGCGGTCTTCGCGCCGCTCGCGGTGCGCGCCTACCGCCGCCGCGCGTGACCCGGCCGCGTTCACGCCGACGTACCTGACCCGGCCGCGCCGACCCTGACCGGGCGGCACGACGATCACCGAGCCGGGTCGCCGCCCACGAACGCGAGGGCGTCGGCCCGGCTGCGGCCGTTACCCCGGGCGTACGCGGCGGCGTAGCCCTCCTCGCCCAGCTCGGCGCGCAGCCGCTCGGCGAGCCGCTGCGCGTCCGGGTTGGAGCGGTCCGGCCGGCCGCGCAGCGAGTCGGAGACGCCGAGCAGTTCGGCCGCCCGCTCGTACCGGCCCTCCGCCACCGCCAACGCCACCCAGCCGACCGTGACGATCGCGACCACCGGCATGTCCCGGGCGGCGAGGCTGCGCGTGGTCGCCTCGTCGAGGTGCCGGCGCGCCCCCGGCAGGTCACCGCGGGCCAGCGCCAGATGGCCCATCTCGGCCAGCAGCAGGCCGCGGAACTGCGGGGCGACAAGCGGCGTCTCGGCCTGGCGGCGCATCGCCTCGGCGAGACACTCCTCGGCTTCGTCCAGCGAACCGTCGGAGCGGGCGATGCTGCCGAGCATCATCAGCCCGAACGCGCCGTCCCGGCCCTCCCGGCCGGTCACGAACCGGCGCAGCTCGGCCTTGGCGCCTGCCACGTCGCCGGAGCGGGCGCGGATGGCGGCGAGCCAGATCAGCTGGAAGCCCGGCTCCGAGGCCGGGTCGAGTTCCCGGGCCAGCCGCACCGACTCCTCCAGCGCCGCGGTCGCCGCGTCGAAGTCGCCGCGTTTGGTGAGCGCGTCCGCGTACTCGCTGAGCACGTGCGACAGGCTCAACCGCTCACCTACCGCGCGCAGCTCCGCGGCGGCGTCGGTGAGGTCGCGCAGCATGCCCTCGGCGTCGCCGTCGTTCTCCTTGAATTTGCCGCGTATCCCCAGCAGCGTGCCGTCGGTCCACGGGTCGGGGTGCCCACGTGCCCGGTCGATCGCCGCGATCCCGGCCGCCGTGTCGCCGCTGAAGATCGACAGCATCGGCGCGAGCAGCCCCACGATCGGGTGCTTGGTCCCCTCGGCCGCCCGCAGGGTCGTGGTCAGCTCGGCGATCTGCTCCGGCGTCGGCCCCTGCTCGCCGCGTGCCAGCTCCGCGCCGATGCGGATGGCGAGCACCACCGCCCGCTCCTCCGCCGGAGCGGGGCCGGGCAGCGCCAGCGCGCGGGCCAGCACGTCACCGCCGATGCCGCCGTCGTCGCCCCAGATCACCAGCGGCAACGCCAGCCCCGCGCCGATCCGCAGCGCGGTGTCGGCGTCCCCGGCGTCGCACGCGTAGTGCAGCGCGCCGACGACGTTCTCCCGTTCCGCCTCCAGCAGCCGCAGCCACGGCAGCTGACCGGCGGTGCGCAGGTGCGGCTCCGCGGTCCGGACCAGCTCCCGGAAGTACGCCGCGTGCGCGGCGCGCGCCTCGGCCACCGCCCCGGCGGCGGCGAGCCGCTCCAGCCCGTACTCCCGGATGGTCTCCAGCATCCGGAACCGCCCGTCGCCGACCACCTGGAGCAGCGACTTGTCGACGAGCGCGTCGAGCAGCGCGGCGGCGGCCGGGCCGGCGACGCCGGCCGCCGACTCGGCGGTGACCGACGCCGGGAAGACCGCGAGCCGTTCGGCGAGCCGTCGCTCGTCGTCGGTGAGCAGGCCCCAGCTCCAGTCCACCACCGCCCGAAGCGTGCGGTGCCGGGGCAGCGCGGTGCGGCTGCCGCCGGTCAGCAGCCGGAACCGGTCGTCGAGCCCGGCCGCGACCTGCTGCGGCGACAGCGTCCGCAGCCGCGCGGCGGCGAGTTCGATGGCCAGCGGCAGGCCGTCGAGCCGCCGGCAGATCTCCACCACGGCCGCCACGTTGTCGCCGGTCACCGCGAACCCGGCCCGCACGGCGGCGGCCCGGTCGCGCAGCAACTGCACCGACGGGTACGCGAGCGCGTCGCCCGGCGTCGCGTCCGCCGGTGGCAGGCGCAACGGGGGTACGGGGGCCAGCGCCTCCCCGACGATGCCCAGCGGCTCCCGCGAGGTGGCCAGCACGCGCAGTCCCGGGCAGTGCCCGAGCAGGTCCTCGGCGAGCCGGGCGGCGGCCTCGACGACGTGTTCGCAGTTGTCCAGCACGATCAGCGTCTCGTCGGTGGCGATCGTCTCCACCAGGCGGCCGAGCGTGTCGCGGGCCGGCGGGCGTACCGGCTCCAGCGTCCGGTCCCGGCGGCCCAGTGTGTCGAGCACGGCCCGAGGCACGTCCGCCGGGTCGGTGATCGGCGCCAGCTCGACCAGCCAGGCCCCGCCGGGTACGCCGTCGGCGAGCCGGCCCGCCGCCACGCTCGCCAGCCGCGTCTTGCCGGCTCCCCCAGGTCCGAGCAGGGTGACAAGCCGGTTGCCGGCGAGCAGCCCGGTGAGCCGGCGCAGGTCCTCCTCGCGCCCGACGAACGTGGTGAGCGCGGCCCGCAGGTTGCCCCGGGCCACGGCCGTCGGCTGCGGCGGGGCCGCCTCGCCGCGCAGCAGCTCCAGGTGCGCGGCCCGCAACTGCGGCGACGGGTCGACGCCCAGCTCCTCGGCGAGCCGCTGCCGGATCCGCTCGTACGCCGCCAGCGCCTCGGCGGGCCGCCCGGCCGCGGCGAGTGTGCGCAGGTGCAGTTCGGCCAGCCGCTCCCGCAGCGGATGCGCGGCGGTCAGCTCGTCCAGCTCGGCGACGATCAGCTCGGGCCGCCCGGTCCGCAGCTCCGCCTCGATCCGGTCCTCCTGAGCGGTGAGCCGCAGTTCCGCCAGCCGCGCCACCGCTGCCGCCGCGTACGGCGCGTCGGTGACCTCGGCCAGCGCCGGCCCCCGCCACAACGCGAGCGCGTCGCGCAACGCCGTCCGCGCCGTCGCCGCGTCCCCGTCGCGCAGCGCCGCCCGTCCCTGCCGGGCCAGTCGCTCGAACCGCCCGGCGTCCACGTCGTCCGGGTCGAGGTCGAGCCGGTAGCCCGCCGGGCTGCTGCGTACGCCGAGCCCGGGCACCGCCCGACGCAGCCGGGACACGAGCGTCTGCACCGCGTTGGCGGTGTCGGTCGGCGGCTCGTCACCCCAGAGCGCCTCGGCCAGCGCGGGCACGCTCACCGGCCGGCCCGGGTCCAGGGCGAGGCGGATCAGCAGCCCCCGCAGCCGCGCCCCGGCGACGTCGACCGGCCGATCGCCGTCGCGGACCTCAAGCGGCCCGAGGATCCCCACCCGCACCGTGCCACTCTCTCATCCCCCGCCGAGCCGACGCCGACACGACCGTGGACGGGCTACGCGTCGGGGATCCGGACCGTGAGCACCCGGGTGAGGACGCGGAAGCCGGCCGCGTCATACATGCGGCGGGCCGGGTTGCCGTCGACCACCGACAGGCCGACCGACGGCAGCCCGACCTCGCGCGCGCCGCGCAACGCGTGGACGAGCAGCGCCCGGCCGAACCCGCGGCGCTGTGCGCGGGGCGCGACGCCCAGATTCAGGATCCAGACGCAGTCGTCGTCGGTCCACGGCACCGGCCCGGCGCACAGCACGTGCCCGGCGCTGCGGCCGTCCGGGTCGATCAGCCGGGCCGAGGCGGGCACCAGGGGTGGCACCGGCTCGCCGGTGTCGAACATCGCCCGTACCTCCCGGGTGTCGCTGGGCTGCCAGCGGCCGTCCGGGTGGTCCGGGCCGTAGGCCGCGTCCAGCCCCGCGGCGAGGTCGTCGTCCCAGCCGGGTGCGCCGAGGGACCAGCCGTCCGGCAGTGCCACCGGTTCGGGTACGCCGGTCAGGTCGTGCCGCATGTCCGTGGCGGCCCGGCTCAGCTCCAGCCCGTCGGCCACCAGTGCCGCCGCCAGCGCCTCGTCCGGCGTCTCCAGCCGGTGCCCGGCGAGATCGCGCCGTACCTGCGCGACGAGCCGGGTGAGCGGCGCCTCGGGCAGCGGTCGGACGTCGGCCGCGACCGCCGTGCCGTCGTCGTCCCGCAGCCGCATCCGGGCCAGCGGCGTGTCGTCATCCCCGAGCAGCAGCGAGTCGTGGAGGTGCTGTCGTACCGGCATTCGCGGCAGCGTACCGGGCGCGCCCCGCTCCCGCTCCCCGTCGATCTTGGAGTTGTGGGGCCCGAATCGCCCTTCTCAGCCGCATTCATTCACGACCACAACTCCAAGATCGACGAGGGGCACCCGCGGGCGGGAGGGCGCGGGCCTAGGGTTTGGGGGTGAGCAGGATCGATCGGGGCAGCAGGACGATCGCCGCGCCGCCGGCGGCGGTGTATGACGCGCTCGTCGACCGGGCCGCCCTGGAGGCGTGGTTGCCGCCGGACGGGATGCGGGGGCGGATCGAGCACTGGGATCCGCGCCCGGGCGGCGGGTTCCGGATGGTGCTCACCTACCTCGACCCGACCGGCAACCCGGGCAAGACGTCGGACGCCACCGACGTGGTCGACGTCGGGTTCGCCGAACTCGTACCGGCGCACCGGGTGGTGCAGACCGCCGTGTTCCAGGCCGACGACCCGGCGTACGCGGGCACCATGACCATGACCTGGCACCTCGCGGCGGCCGGCGACGGCACCGCTGTGACGGTCACCGCCACCGGCGTGCCGCCGGGCATCGACCAGGCGGTGCACGAGGAGGGCATCGCGTCCTCGCTGGCGCACCTGGCCGCGTACCTCGAATCGGGCGGCTGACCACGACGGACGCCGGGATTGGCGGCGGGTTTTGCGGGTAGCCGCCGGCGGTGACCGGGCAGCGGGAGGGTCGCGGCGGCCGGCGGGGGTCGTCGCGGCGCGCCGGCCTGGACGCGGAGCGGTTCGACGAGGCGTGGGAGCGCGTGAACGAGCGCGGCCGGGCCGCCGGGCGGGACCGGCTGCAACAGCTGCGGATCAAGTCCGTACTCGCCGTGCAGGCCGGCCTCGCGGCGGCGCTCGCGTGGGCCGTCGCGCGCTGGCTCACCGGCATGCCGAGCCCGATCTTCGCCCCGGCCGCCGCGGTCGCGGTGATCACCTCGTCGTTCGGACGGCGTCTCTCCAACACCGTCGAGCTGCTCGCCGGGGTGACGCTCGGCATCATCGTGTCGGACCTGCTGATCGGGGCGGTCGGCGCCGGGGTGTGGCAGACCGGCGTGATCGTCACGGCGTCCGTCCTGGTCGCGCTGGCATTGAGTACGCGGGGCGGGCTCGTGGGCAACGCCAGCGGTACGGCGGTGCTGCTCGGCGCGCTCTCCTCGTCCCGGCACACGCTGGAGTTCCCCCGCTTCGTCGACGCGCTGATCGGCGGCGGCGTGGGACTGGTGGTGACGTTGCTGCTGGTGCCGATCAACCCGCTGCGGGTCATGCGGCGGGTGGCAGCGCCCACGCTGCGGCAGCTCGCCGGCCAGCTCACGGCGACCGCCGCCGCCCTGCGGCGACGCGACCACGACCTGGCCGACCAGGCGCTGAGCCGGTCGCAGGCGGTCGGGGCCGACCTGGGCCGGTTCTGGGACGTGTTCGGCGGCGCGAAGGAGACCGTCGAACTCGCCCCGGCGCGCTGGCCGAGGCGGCGATCGGTCCGGCACTACCAGCTCAGCGCGCCGGACGTGGACCAGGCGGTCTGGAACACCCGGGTGCTGGCCCGGCGGGCCGTCGTGCTGATCGAGGACGGGGAGCCGGTACCGGAGAGCCTGCCGGACGCCGTGGAGGCGCTCGGCGCGGCGGTGCACGCCGTACAGGAGGAGGTTCTCGCGGACCAGGGCCCGGAGGACGCCCGCCGGCACGCGCTGGATGCGGTGGCGGCGGCGACGTGCGCGGAGCTCGCCGGGACCGGGCTGTCCGGCACGGTGATCGTGGGGCAGGTCCGGACCGCCGCGAGCGACATCCTCCAGGCGACCGGGATGGAGCGCGAGGAGGCGATGCGGCGCATCCGAGAGGTGGCCGCCGCGCAGTCGTGACCCGGTTCAGTCGTCCCCGCGGACGCGGGCGTGCAGGTGCATGTCGTGCCGCCCGTCGTCGTGGACGGCCGCGCTGCGTTTGGTGCCCTCCAGCCGGAACCCGGCCTTGACCGCCACCCGGCACGACGCGACGTTGCCGGTCGAGTGGTCCAGCCAGAGCCGGTGCAGCCGGCCCTCGCCGAGTGCCCACGCGCTCAGCGCCCGCAACGCCCCGGAGGCCACGCCCGTGCCGCGGGCGGCCGGAACCACCCAGTACGCGCACCCGGCCTCGCCGTCGTCGAGGTCCACGCCGCCCAGCACGATGCGGCCCACCACCTCGCCGTCGCGCGTCACCGCCCAGCTCGCGCCCGTCGCCTGCCGCCACGCACGGCGGAAGTAGGCGAACCATTCCCGCACCTGCTCCTCCGACGCGGGCCGGCGGGTGTGCCAGCGGCGGATCTCCGGGTCCTGGTACGCGGCCAGCACAGCCGGTGCGTCCCCGTCCTCCCAGGGGCGCAGGACCAGGCCGTCCGCCGCGAACAGCGTCGGCTGCGGGCCGGTGGCGAGCGTGCCCGCGGGAACGGCGGGTGGAGTCGACAGCGGAAAGCGCATGCCCGACTCTCCCCCGCGGACCGCCCCGCGTGTCAATCCGGTTCAGGTCGGCACACGCGAACTCGGCTAGGGTGCGCCTGTGGCGGCGACGGCAGCGGGCGTCTTCCGGCGTACGCCGCAGGAACGAGCCGACCAGCGAGTCGCCTGGGATCGCGCCGACCAGCCGTTCTTCGCCGCCGGGGCCTGCCACATCCTGGCCTGGGTGTGCCGGGACACCTACCCGGACCGGCCGATCGGGCTCGCGGGGTTGCGGTTCGCGGGCGAGCGCCAGGTCATCCACGTGTACGCGACCTGGGCGGGCTGGGCGTTCGACCACGCCGGGTGGAACCCGGAGGCGGACCTGCTCGCCGCCAACCGGGAGTTCGAACGGCGTCCACTGGACCGGATCGCGATCGTCGACGACCTCGCCACGTTCTGCGAGTCCCAGCATCACCGCATGCCGCACCGGTACTGGGGTGATCCGCTCCCCCGCGCCCGCGACTACGTGAACCGGCACGTCCCGCCGTGGGAGTGACGCCGTCCTCCGGCACCGTCTCCGGTCCAGGCTCGGCCCCGCCTACACTGCGCCGCGTGGACCAGGCCGCACCGCACACCGTCAGCTCGCTCGCGTACGACCTGCGCACGCTCGGCGTCGCTTCGGGTGACGTCCTGCTGCTGCACTCGTCGTACCGGAGTCTCGGGTTCGTCGCCGGTGGCACCGAGGCGGTGGTGTGGGCGCTGCTCGACGCGCTCGGACCGGAGGGCACCCTCGTCGTGCCGACGCACACGCCGGACAACACGGACCCGGCCGGGTGGCGGCATCCGCCCGTACCCGAGGCGTGGTGGCCAGTCATCCGCGAACAGACGCCCGGCTTCGACCCGGCCCGCACGCCGAGCCGGTGGATGGGCGCGGTCGCCGAGACGGTACGCACCTGGCCGGGCGCCCGCCGCAGCGACCACCCGCAGGTGTCCTTCGCCGCGCTCGGCGCGCACGCCGCCGACATCGTGGACGGACACCGCCTCGACGACGCGCTGGGCGAGCACTCCCCGCTGGGCGCGGTGTACCGGCTCGACGGCAAGGTGCTGCTGCTCGGCTGCGACCACAGCTCCAACACCTCGCTGCACCTGGCGGAATGGCGGCAGGCTTCGCCGCCGCGGGCGGTGACGGGCTCGGTGGTACGGCTGCCGGACGGCACGAGCCGGTGGACCACGTGGACAGATGTCGTCACCGACGAGGACGACTTCCACTGGCTGGGCGCCGACTTCGAGGCGACAGGCGGCGCGACGACCGGCCGGGTGGGCGGCGCGACGGCCCGGCTGATGCGCCAGCGCGCGCTGGTCGACTTCGCCACCGCCTGGATGGCCGCGAACCGCGAGCACTGACGCCGTCCTGGTCGACAGCGAACGGACGGTACCCCGGCGGTGGTTCACCGATCTGCATATCCGAGAACAGCAGCGTGAGGTCGTGGGTCTTGGCCTCGATCCGCAACTCGTGGAGTTCAAGCCCGATCGCTACAGCCCGACCGGACGGAGAGCTGCCAGGCTCTCCGGGCAGGTTCAGACCGCCCCGCTTTCAGGAGCGGGAATCTCGCGCGGTGGGCCTGGCTCAGCCCGGCACCAACCGCCTCGGAACTCGACTCCGGGCACACCCTCGATCATGCGGCTGATGTCGGCCACCGCCCCGAGTGAGTCAGCGATGCTGCCACGCAGTTCCCCCACCGCCGATTCGAGGTCGTCGTCTTCAGTCGACCAGTCGACATCCGCATCTCGCAGCTCGGCGACGGCACGATCGACGAGAGCCTGAGGATCGGTGACCAGGACGTCGACCCTGCAGTACAGGTGCAGAGTGCGCGGCGCCGACGCGTGCAGGTTCTCCATTCGGCCAGCATGCCGAAGCATGCATGAGTGAGAAAGAAGCGCGCCCGACGCGCCGCGACCCCCAGCCCTGGCGTCAGTGCCGACGGCACGCTGCGGCCCGGCAGACGGGGATACTGCTCATGTGGACGAGTCCGCCGAGTCAGCGGTCGAAGCAGTACGGCGCTACGCCGCCGCACTGAAGGACATTCGGTCGCGTTTGCTCGACGCCTACCCGGATCTCGGCTGCGTCTCAGATCTGATGGTGGCAGTGAGGCATTCGCGAACGATGCCTCGGGAGGGCATGTCGAGCACGGGTATCGAGTACTCGGTTCATGGCGCCGGCCGCTGGTACGCCCTGCCCGTTCACTGATTCGAGCACTCCCCCCGCCCGCCGGAGAGGCGGCAATCCACCGAGCGCCTTCTGCCGAGCCGACAGCCCCTGCCGAAGCCGTCTCACGTCTTGAGGAGGAGCGTCCCGGGAACGTGGGCACTGCCGCAGCGACCGGGAGCAACGAGTCAGGGCGCGTCTCCGTCCGTCCTCGAAGATCCAGTCACCCGCTAGACTTCTCAGCTCGTCATCAGAGCCGGGGGCGTACGTGCTCAAACTGTTCCGGACCAAGAAGGCGGCGTGCCGCTGCCGGCCCCAGTGGCCGGCTCTCGTCACGGAGATGAACGGCTACGTCATGCCGTGCCAGCCGTCCGAGCAAGGCAGCCCGTTCACCACGATGACAGAGCTGTCAGCCAGGTGCGCCGAGTGCTCCGCGACGTACCCGGGCAACTTCGTCATCGACCCCGACACGCCGCCCCCGTTCGACTGGGCACACGAGCCCGAGAACGCCGTGTGCTCCTGCGAGCCTCGATGGCCGAAGCTGATGGTCAAGCTGCAGGGCCAGTGGTTTCTCGGCTACCCGGGTACGGACGGCGAACCGGTCGTCGACGGGGCAACAGAGGGAGCCTTCTGCGACAGCTGCGGGGCCCGGTTCATGGGGGATATGGTGGTCGACCTCGACGACAGGTCCCACCTCGAAGATCCTGACGAAACATAGACGTGCCCGCCCGAGGACGGCTACCCACCGAGCGCCTTCTGCCAGGCTGACAGATCCCGCCGAAGCCGTCCTACCTCATCAGGAGGGGGGTCCGGAAACTTGGCCACTGCTTCAGCGATCTCCTCCACCGCCTCCTCGCCGATCGCCCGGCTGATGGCATCCCACAGGATCGTTCGCGCTCGATCCGCTTGAGGGCCGATCAGCCACTCGGTGATGAATCGATCGAGGGTCTCGGCGTCCGCCGCCCGTGAATCGATCCGGTGGATGGAGACCGCGAGGCACTCGAGCAAGCGAGCTACCTCGATCGCCCGGTCGAGCGGGACGGTCACGGTTGATTCGCCGCTGCTGACGTCCATCGGATCAGTATGCCGCCACACACCGTCCAGATCCTCGGACGGACAGCCGCCAGTCTGCGACCCCCGCGGGGGTGTTGGACGGCCTCGGGCCATCGGTGTGCTGAAGCGCAGCACCCTTTACGGCGGCGCGGTGGCATAGCCCGTCAGCATGGCCGGTCGACCGCTGTCGGCGTGTCCGGCCAGGGAAGGCGGGTGGGGGTTCAACCTGTGATCGAGGAATGAGATCAACTCGGCGGCCGGTCCGACCGGTTGATGGTCGCCACTGCGTCCGCCCTGTAGCGTCATGCTCCCGCAAGATCGCGAGATGGGATACGACGTGACGGTACGACGGCTCGGCCTCTGCGCGGCGGTCGCCGCGACGCTACTCACCGCCTCGGCATGTGGCCGCGCCGACGAGATGCCGAGCACGCCCACCGCCGTGGCGGCGAGCACCTCCACGGAGTCACCCATCCCGACACCCACGGCACCGACGGTCACACCGAGCCTGACACCCAAGCCGTCGCTGACCCCTCGATCCTCCGGAACCCCCCGTTCCTCGACCGCCCCTGCGGCGCCGCCGACGACCAGGAAGGCCACGCAGGTGGCCACCACCAGCAACAAGGCGGCCTGCGCCGCCGTCAAGGGTTCGTTGGAGAAGGCCATCGCCGGCCTGATCACCTTGGGCGGAGTCGCCGCCAGTTCGACAGTGGAGGCCGAGATCGTCAACGCTCGGGCGGAGGCGTCCACCCGGCTGGTCAACCTTCATGCGGTCGCGAACAGGGTGGCCGGCGAGCAGACGGACCGCACGTTGCGGGGCAACTTCAGGGCGCTCGCAGTGGCCGCAGGCCTGAAGGATGTCGAGGTCCGCTCGATCAAGCCCACCACCCCGGAAGGACTCGTCAAGGTAGCGAGCGACACGGCTGCCCTGGAGAGCGCGGTCGACAAGTTCGAGCCGACCTGCGGCAGGTACTGGTAGGTCGGCTGACCAGGGAGTTCTGCGTGGTGGGCGGGCGCGGTTCGAACCCGCGACCGAGGGATTATGAGATCAAGATGGGCACCCCGCCGACCTCGACACATGGCGGTCTAGCAGCCGGAATACCTTCCGACGTCTCTCACCGCGCCGATGCCGGCGCTTGCGCCGCCAGCAGGCCGAGCGCGGCCGGCGCGGCCCGCTTGCGGGCCGCCTTGATCTGATAGAGCGGAATTCGGCAACGTCACGCCGCAACGCGTGTCCCGTCACGGGACATGCTTGACAGTGGCGTCCCACCGCATGGTTGACATGATCGCGGCGCTCTCGGCGAGGACCAGCCCGCCCTGCGACTGCTGAGGTCAGGCACGATGAGGCCGTGGGTATGAGTGTGCAGGTTCGGGAGTTCAGCGGTGCCGTCATCGAGCGGCTTACGGACGCTGCGGGCGTCGGGGCTCTCTGCTCCTTCGCTGCATCGGAGCCGTCTCGTTACCCGTTGCTATCCGGAGTCGATCCCTACGACGACACCTGCTTCAACCCTCGCCAATGCACCAGCCTGGCGGGCGAACTTCGGTCGATCCTTGAGCGATCTGAGGACGGCCGGGTGCGACGGGCTGCCCACGCGGTACTTCAGCTCGCATCGCTCCTGGAGGTCGCGCCCCGACGTCCTCATCACAGACGGCTCCTGTTCATCGGAGACTGACTGAGAAAGTTCGCCGGGCTGCATTAGGTCATCTGTCAGTGATGTGGTGGGACGGATTCGTCAAGCATCTCCCGCGACGGGACACACGTAGACGGTGAGCCATGCGCTCCTTCGATGGCGGACCTGACGCATCGACGGCTTCTGTCTGGCCGAGATGCACGACGGGCACGTAGTCGGTGAGGTCACGGCGCAGTGCTGGCCGGTCAACTATGTACCGGGCTCCGTACCGGTCGTTCTCCCACGCCACTTCTCCGCGGCTTCGGAGCTCCTTCAACTTATCGGCGGTGGTCATCCGATAGCCGGCGGTCCGCCCTGGACCTGCCTTGAGCCGGCGGAAAAGCCGATCGGCCGGATCAGCATCGGTGAGCGCGCGGGTGATCGTGTCCTTGCCGGCGGCTGGCGGTCCGTAGAGGATCACGCCCCGCATCATGCAGGCCTGCGTTCCAAGGATCGTGTCAAGCAGTTCCTTGGCCTGCACCTGAAGTGGGGTGCTGGATGCGCAGTTCTCAACTACCTGGACCAGGTGGCGGATCGCCTCGACCGGGCGGCGGTCGCGCTGCTGCGGACTCACTGCGGACTGAGGGCGTCGGTCCGGACCTTGACGCGGTCCGTCCGGGTCGTCGGCAGCTGAGCTGGGAGAACGGATGGTGGGGCGGGCGGGGTTCGAACCCGCGACCGAGGGATTATGAGTCCCCTGCTCTAACCGGCTGAGCTACCGCCCCGTGACCGCGCCGGATCGTAACCCGCCGATCGCTGCGCGGACCACCACCTACCGGGCGGAAACACGGCCGCGACAGCACGATGGGCTACGCGAGGATAACAACGCGCTATCCGCCGATGGCTCACCCGCGCCGCAACTCCGCGAGAACCGCGCCGACCGTACGCCACCCGCTGGCGAGCGCCCCCTGGATGGACGGGCCGTCGCGGTGGTCACCGGCCACGTACAGGCCGTCGCCGAGCGCCACCGGCTTGCGCAGCCGGCCCTGTGGTGGCGGTGCGGCCGGCAGCGCGTCCGGCACGGCGACCGTGGTGAGGTGGGTCCAGTCGGCGGTGGAGCGGCCGTAGAGGCGGTCCAACTCGCGCCGGATAACCGGTTCGGGCGGTGCCTGCGGGCCGACCACCGAGGTGGCGATCAGGTGCTCGCCCTCCGGCGCGTACGTGGGGGCGGCCCGGCTCACCACCACCGTGTTGGCGACCAGTTCGCGCCGGTCGCCGTCGAGCAGCAGGATCGGCTCGTCCAGCGGCGCCGCCTCGGTGCGGTGGTAGTAGGTGGTGTACGCGTGCATGCGTACCCTCGGCAGCCCCGGCAGCAGCGTGGCCGCCGCGGGCGGGTCGACAGCGACCACGACGGCGCGGGCGGTGATCTCGCCGGACGGGGTGCGGACCCGGCCGGGCGCGACCTCGGTGACCGGGGTGTTCAGCTCGATCAGCTCGGCGGGCAGCGGCGCGGCGAGCGCCCGGGGCAGCGCCTGCATCCCGTCCGCGGGCAGGCCGATCCGGCCGCGCGCGAAGGAGCGCATGACGACCGCGAGGACGTGGCTGGAGGTGGCCAGCTCGCGGTCGAGCAGCACGCCGGACAGGAACGGCCGGAGCAGTTCCTCGATGATCGCGTCGGAGAGGCCGGCCCGGCGCAGCGCCTTCTCGGCGCTGGTCTCGGGCGTGTCGAGCAGCCGCCCGACCGGCATCGTGGCGTAGCCGGCGGCGAGCGTGGCGAACCGCAACCGGTCGGTCAGCGACCCGATGCCCGCGGTGAGCGTGCCGGGTGCCCCGGTGGGTTCACGCAGCGGGTTGACGAGGCGTTCCAGCCGGTCGCCGCGACGGACCAGCACGCCGGAGGTGAACCACCCCATCCCGAGAGTGCCGACGTCGACCAGGCCGGCGAGCCGCGGGTACGCGGTGTTGAGCACCTGGAAGCCGCGGTCCAGCAGGAACCCGTCGACGCGGTCGGTGGCGACCCGCCCGCCGAGCCGGTCGCCCGCCTCAAGCAGCCGCCACGGCACGCCCGCGCGGTGCAGCCGCCGGGCGGCGGCGAGACCGGCCAGGCCGCCGCCGACGACCACCACGTCCGTGTCAGGCACTGTCCACCCCCGCCCCGGCCCGGTCGCCCTCGCGGTGCGACCGCGACAACCGGCCCGGCCACCAGACCTTCGGCCCGATGTCGTACGCGAGCGCGGGCACCAGCAGCGAGCGGACCACGATGGTGTCGAGCAGGACGCCGACGGCTACCGCCACGCCCAGCTCGACGAGCACCACGAGCGGCAGTACGGCGAGCGCGGAGAACGTGGCGGCGAGCACGATGCCGGCGGAGGTGATCACGCCACCGGTGACGGCCAGTCCGGCGAGCACCCCGGCGCGGGTGCCGCGCCGTACCGACTCCTCGCGGACCCGGCTCATCAGGAAGATGTTGTAGTCGATGCCGAGCGCGACCAGGAAGACGAACGCGAACAGCGGGAACGACTGGTCGACGCCGGGGAAGTCGAAGACGTACCGGAACAGCAGCGCGCACAGGCCCAGCGTGGCCAGGAACGACAGCACCACCGTGGCGATCAGCAGCACCGGGGCGACCAGGGCGCGCAGCAGCACCGCCAGGATGACCGCGATGACCAGCAGCACCACCGGGATGATGACGTCGCGGTCGCGTACCGAGGCGTCGGCGGTGTCGACGTTGATCGCGGTGAAGCCGCCGACCACCGCGTCGGCGCCGGGCACCCGGTGCACCGCCTCGCGCAGGTCGCGGATGGTCCGCTCGGCGCCGTTGCTGTCCGGCGGGTCGGCGAGCGTGACGTCGAGCTGCACCCGTCCGTCGACCACCTTGGGGGGCGCGTCCGGGTCGGGCGGCGCGTTCTCGCCCCGCTCGCCGAGCGGCAGCACCGAGGCGACTCCCGGTACGCCCTGCGCCACCTGGGCGACCTGCCGGGCGGTGGCCTGGGTGGTGAAGATGGTGGCTGGGCTGCCGGTGCCGGCCGCGAAGTGCCTGTCGATGACCTCCTGCCCGGCGACCGAGTCGGTGCGCTGGGTGAACAGCTGGGACTGGCCGAGCGTGGTGGCGCCGAGCTGGGTCACCCCGATCGCGAGGGCGGCGAGCACCACGGCGGTGACGACCCAGACGGTACGCGCGCGGCGCGCCACGAAGCCGGCGATCCGCGCCCAGATGCCGTGCTCGGTGCGGGGGTCGGCCTGGTCGTACCGGGGTCGCCGGGGCCAGAACGCCCAGCGGCCGCCGAGGACCAGCAGCGCGGGCAGGAAGGTGAGCATGACCAGCAGCGTGGCGGCGATGCCGACGGCGCTGACCGGGCCGAGCGCGCGGTTGGAGTTGAGGCTGGACAGCAGCAGGCAGAGCAGGCTGACGATGACTGTGGCGCCGGAGGCGATGATGGCCGGGGCGGCGCCCTTCCAGGCGGTCCGCATCGCGTCCCAGGGCCGTTCGTGCCGGTGCAGTTCCTCCCGGTAGCGGGCGATGAGCAGCAGCGCGTAGTCGGTGCCGGCGCCGAAGACGAGCACGGTGAGGATGCCCTGCGCCTGCCCGTTGAGCTTGACGATGTCGTGGTCGGCGAGCAGGTAGACGAAGACGGCGGCGAGCGAGTACGACATCCCGGCCGCCAGCAGCGGGAAGATCCACAGCACCGGGCTGCGGTAGACGACGAGCAGGATGACCAGCACCACCGTCAGCGTGACCAGCAGCAGCGGCCCGTCGATCGCGCCGAACACCTCGATCAGGTCGCCGAGCAGTCCGGCCGGTCCGGCCACGTCGACGGTGAGCCCGTCACGGTCCGGGCCGGCGATGTCGCGCAGGCGTTCCACAACGGACCGGATCTGTTCGCCCTCGGCGCTGTCGATCGGCACGATCACCTGGGCGGCCTGCCTGTCCTGGCTGACTACCGGTGGCGGCAGCGGGCCGACCACGCCCGGCACCTCGGCGAAGCGGGCCGCGTCGGCCTGGATCCGCTGCTGGTCGGCCGGGGTGAGGCCGCCGGGTCGTTCGTAGACCACGAGCGCCGGGGTGGTCTCCCGGTCGACGAATCCGGCGGCCAGGTCCTGCGCCCGGGTGGCCTCGGCGTCGGCCGGCAGGAAGGAGGCGTTGTCGTTGGTCGAGACCTCGCCGAGCTTGCCGGAGTACGGGCCGGCGACGCCGCCGACGATCAGCCAGCCGAGCACCACCGCCACCGCGATCAGCGTCGCGGTCCAGCGGCTGCGTCCTGCGGCCATCTCCACCGTCCTCGAATCGACGCATCAATCGACGCAGCGGGAGTCTAAGTCGACGCCGACCATCCTGCCGGGCGAACGAGGACTCGCGGGCGGAAACCGGGCAGCCGGGCCGCTCGCAGGGGCCGGGAACGACGAACGCCCGCCGGTGATGCCGGCGGGCGTGGCGTGGAGCGAAGCTCCCCCGATTGGACTCGAACCAATAACCTGCCGGTTAACAGCCGGCTGCTCTGCCAATTGAGCTACAGGGGACCGTTCACCGCTCGGTGCGGATCTCTCCGCTCCGTGCGACGGGGACAAGAGTACAGGACATCGGGGGGTGGTGCGCCAGGGGGTTACCGGAGGAGGACCTGACCGGCTGACGTACCAGGATTACGGACAAATCGTCATCTCGGCACAGGGAGGCATGAGCGGAGAGCAGGATGGGTAGTTAGCCGTCGACAGAGAACGCAGGCGCGAGACGGTCGTTCCGCCGACAATGGCGGAGACCGGCGAGAGCGTCAGGTACGGAAGGAGCCGCCATGCGCGGAAAGATCATGTTTCTTGGCGGGCTGGCTGCGGGATTCGTCCTGGGCGCCCGTGCCGGCCGGGAGAAGTACGAGGAGCTGGTGGTCCGCGGGCGCAAGGTGCTCGACCACCCGACCGTCCAGGAGGCGGCCGGGGTCGCGCAGGCCCAGGCGACCCGGCTCTACTCGGAGGGCAAGGACAAGCTGGGGCAGACCAAGATCGGCGAGAAGCTCGCCACCGGCAACGGCGGCAAGCAGGGCATGACCGACGCCGACAAGCCGTTCGCCGGCACGCCGGCCGCGGTCGGCAGCCGCAGCGCCAACGGCACGGGCTCGACCAGCTCGACCGGTTCGACCAGCGCGTCCGGCTCGAGCACGACCGGCACGAGCAGCAAGCCGTCCACCGGCAACACGCTCTGACGCAAGCGGACAGCGGGCCGGTCACCTCCGGGTGACCGGCCCGCTCCCGTGTGCGCGGGCACGGGTGTGGCACATTCTCGGTGGGGAGGTGACCACATGTCGATGGTCGGACCGGAGACGGCGGCTCAGGCGCGGCTGCTGCGCCTGCTGCGCGACGACGGCCCACGCTCCCGGGTCGAACTGGCCGACCTCCTCGGCCTGCCCCGGGCCCGGTTCGCCGCCGAGGTGGACCGGCTGACCACGCTCGGCCTGGTGGAGAGCGCCGGGCCGGCCGCGTCCCGGGGCGGCCGCCGGTCGTCACTGCTGCGCGTCGGCGCGCAGGTCCGGTTCGGCGCGGTGCTCGTCGGCGACGGCGTCCTGCGGGTCGCGCTCACCGACGGCGAACTGAACCCGCTCGCCCGCCACGACGAGCCGGTGGACGTCCGGCTCGGCCCGGACGTGGTGGTCGGCCGCATCGTCGAACTGCTCGGCAAGCTGCGCGTCGAGGCGGGACTGACGTCGCTCACCGGCGTCGGCGTGGCGCTGCCCGCGCCGGTCGAGGTCCGCGACGGCTCGCCGGTCTCCGCGCCGGCCCTGCCGGGCTGGCACCGCTTCCCGGTACGCGACACGCTCGCCGCCGAACTGGGCTGCCCGGTGCAGGTGGACAACGACGCCAACGCGATGGCCCTCGGCGAACGGCACGCCGGCACCGGCCGCCCGTTCGACGACTTCCTCTACGTCAAGCTGGGCGAGGCGATCGGCTGCGGGCTGGTCCTCGCCGGCTCGCTCTACCGGGGCGCAGCCAGCGGGGCGGGCGACATCGGCCACTTCCAGCTCACCGAGGACGGGCCGCTCTGCGGCTGCGGCAACAACGGGTGCGTCGAGGCGTACTGCGGGGATGTCGCACTGGTGCGGGAGGCGGTGACCGCCGCGCGGGGCGGGCGCTCGACGGCGCTGGCCGACCGGCTGGCCGCGGCCGGGACGCTGACGGTGGCCGACGTGGCCGCGGCGGCCACCGAGGGCGACCCGGCGGCGCAGACGCTCGTGCGCGACGCCGCCCGCCGGCTCGGACGGGTGCTGGTCGGGCTGGTCAGCTTCGTCAACCCGGCCATCGTCATCATCGGCGGCGCGCCGGCCGGGATCGGGCCGGTCCTGCTCGCCGAGATCCGGGGCGTGGTCTACCGCCGCTCCACGCCGCTGGCCACCGGCAGCATGCCCATCGTCCTGTCCGACCTCGGCGACACCGCCGGCCTGATCGGCGCCGCCCACCTGGTCAGCACCCAGACCTACGCCGCCCGCTGACCCCCCACCCCGCCCCCACCCCACCCCCGCCGGGCCGCGCCGATCGTGCACTTGCGGCCGGCGTATGGGCGGGTGTTCCGGT
>NZ_JAUMKG010000011.1:0-48427 GCF_030519385.1 Micromonospora sp. C28ISP2-4
TGTCCTGCGCCGGTTGATGGTTGACACGGCGGCCTCGGTTGATGTTTGACACCTGGTCGGCCTGGTGCTCGTTGCGTCTGTAACTCAGGCGGGAGGAGCACCGGGTGGGACTCGCGGAGTTGAGCGTCATGGAGCAGCGGTTTCACGCGGTGATGGAGTGCCTGGGCGGGACTCCGAAGACGGAGGTCGCCGCCCGGTATGGGGTGTCGCGGCAGACGATCCACAACTGGCTGGCCCGGTATGCCGCCGAGGGCATCAGAGGTTTGGAGGACCGATCTCACCGGCCCCATCTCTGCCCGCACCGGGTAGATCCCTCGACGGAAGCGCTGGTTTGTGAGCTGCGCCGGGATCATCCGCGGTGGGGTCCGCGTCGGCTGCGGTTCGAGGCAGGGCGTCGCGGTGTCAGTCCACCGCCGGCTCGGGCGACCGTGTATCGGATTCTGCGGCGGAACAATCTGGTCCCGGTGGTGCCTCGGAAGCGCCGGCGGGAGGACTACCTGCGGTGGGAACGCCCGGAGCCGATGGAGCTGTGGCAGATGGACATCGTCGGCGGTGTCCTGCTCGCTGACGGCACCGAGGCGAAGGTCGTCACCGGCCTGGACGACCACTCCCGCTACTGCGTCATCGCCACCGTGGTCAGTCGGGCCACCGGCCGGGCCGTCTGCGCCGCGTTCGCCGCCGCCCTGACCCGCTTCGGGATGCCGGGTGAGGTGCTGACCGACAACGGCAAGCAGTTCACCGGCCGGTTCCCCACACCCCACCCTGGGGAGGTGCTGTTCGAGCGGATCTGCCGGGAGAACGGCATCGTGGCTCGCAACACCAAACCCCGCTCCCCGACCACCACCGGGAAGGTGGAACGGTTCCACCAGAGCCTGCAGGGCGAATGCCTGGACGGCCGGGTGTTCGCCACCATCGAGCAGGCCCAGGCCGCAGTGGACGTGTTCGTCGCCGAATACAACTACGACCGGCCGCACCAGGGCATCGACGACGCCTTCCCCGCCGACCGGTTCCACCGCCCGAATCCCGGTCGGGATCAGGTCGAGGTGCACGCGCCGAAGCTGCGCCTGCCGTCCGGGCTGCTGCCCACCGCACCACCGGCCCCGCGGACGCCACCCGCCGTCGAGGTCGATACCGGATCGGTGACCGTGTCCACCGACCGTCCGGAGCCGGTGCAGCTCGTTCGGGTCGTGCCACCGTCGGGGAACCTGACCGTCGCCCAGCAACAGGTGTGGCTCGGCCCCGCCCTCGCCGGCACTCCGGTGACGATCTGGGTCGACACTGACCGGCTGCACGTGTTGACCGTCGACGGCGCCCGCATCAAGTCCACCGCATCCAGGCTGTCCCAACGCGACCTGGCCAGGCTCCTGGCCGACGGCGGCGCACCCGCCGGATCGCCCCCACTACCCCCGGTCGAACGGCAGACCACCGCCGTCGAAGTCGACCGGGTCGTCAACGCCTGCGGCGGCATCAGCATCGCCGGGCGGCAGATCAGCGTCGGCATGCCCCTTGCCGGCCAGCGGGTCCGCATCCGCCTCGACGGCATCCTCCTGCACGTCATCGACGACGCTGGGCAGCTGCGCCGCACCCTGCGCTGCCCACTCCCGCCCACCACGCTCGGCCGCATCCGCGACGCCCGACCCGCCTCACCAGTCCCACCACCGGCCGCTATCCCGGTGGTCGAGCGGGTCGTGTCCATCAACGGCAGCATCCAAGTCGCCGGACAGCGCGTCCAAATCGGCAAGATCCACGCCCGCAAACTTGTCACCGTCGCTCTCGACGAGCACACCGTCACCGTCTACGACGCCGACACCCCGATAACAGCCGTTCCCCGCCGCAGCACCACCGACCTGAACCGAACCAAGGCCAAGCACCAGACAACTACCCCCCGGCGATGACCTCGACACGACGTCTAGTCTCGTCATCGACACCGTGCCTGCAGGCCAACGCGTCCGCCAGCACCATGCCGAGGAAACGGGAAAGACCGCGTGGAGAAAGCCCTGCACGTCAATGGCCTGGTGCTGCCCGTCTTGCTGATCGAACTGCTCAACGGTGGCCGCTGGCGGCACCCAGGTGACGACGTCCTGCGTGAACTCATGCCCTGGTTCGAATCTCCGCTGGACTTTCTCACCAGCATTGAAGGGATGCGCCGCGAGAGCAGATCGCTCACCCTGCTTGCCGACGACCCGCCCTCCTCGCACCTGTTCCGGCAAACACGGGGAAGCATCGCCACCGCCAGCGTCGAGCTGCCCTGGCTCGACGTGGAGCAGGCAGTCCTCATCGCGGTCAACCGCATCCCTGGTGATGACGTCGCGATGGCCCTCGACTATCGCACCGACCCCGCCGACCCCCAGGTCGTCGCCAGCGACTTTTGGACTGACCCGAAGCAATGCTCCTGGCAGGCCGTCGCCCCGACCTTCTCGCAACTCGTAGAGGTCCTCCGGCTCCTCTAACACGACACGCGGAGCCGCCGGCCAGACAGACTACCGCCGCGCCATACCATCGAAGCCAACACCGGATCACCAGTATTCGATCATGACCTGGTGTCAAGCGTCCTCCGACGCCGTTCCGTCAACCATCATGCGAGACCAGGCAGAGAATCCGGACAGACCCCCCCGGGCGGGACGGAAGGGATCGACCGGGACAGGGCAGGGGTCTCAGGGTGCTCCGTTGCACTCTTCCGAATCACCCCGACCTACAACCTGGGCTGCTCGGGCTTGCAGGAGGGGTAAAGGCCTTCGCGCTGCGTCGTGCTCTTACCTCGACCGAGGTCCTGGGCGTCTGACAACTTTCTGACGAAGAAATCTGGCGGAGCTGGGGGTACCGCCTACAACACCAGTCGCAGGTATTGTGCCCTCACGACTGTCGACATGAGGGGCACCATGGTGAGCCGTACGGTTACTGCGATGGATCCGAAGCCTACGTCTGAGCGGATTGAGCAGCTGGCACAGCGGGTGCTGATCGGCGACATCATCCTTCCGGAGTTTCAGCGTCCCTTTGTTTGGAAGCGGTCACAGATCCTTGAGTTGGTAGACTCGATCTTCCGTAACTACCCGATCGGCAGCATGCTGGTATGGGAGTCCAGTCAGAAGCTTGCAAGCAAGAGGTCCATTGCCGACTTGGAGGTCGCGCAGCGCGGCGCGAACTATCCGGTGAACTACCTCTTGGACGGCCAGCAGCGGCTATCTACGATCTGCGGGGTGCTCTACTGGGAGCCGGGCGATGCCAAGAGCGTCTGGAATGTCTACTTCGACCTTAGGACCGCGAAGTTTCACCACGCAGACAATAACGAAGACCTGCCGCTTCATCAGATCCCGTTGCGTCGTCTCGCAGATCCGGCTGATTACTTCCGGCGGCTCGCGGCCTTGGACGATCAAAAACTCAGAGATAGGGCCGACCTCCTTTTCAACCGCTTCAAGGACTACCATGTTCCACTGGTCACGCTCGGCGACATGTCCATTAATGATGTAGCTCCGGTCTTTGAACGCATCAACTCCACAGGAACTCGGCTCACCATCTACGACTTGATGAGGGCTGCAACTTGGAGTCCAGAGTTTGACCTCGGTCGAACGATCGAAGGCATCCGCACTTCTCTGGAGAAGAAGAAGTTCCACGAGTTTGACAACAAAACTTTTCTTCGAGCCTTAGCTGCCGCTTCTGGAGGTGATTTTTCTTCGGCTAGCATCGATGCTCTCCGGGACCTCAGGCGTGATCACTTGATCCAAGCGGCAGACGCTACCAAGAAGGCTGCAGAGCGCGCAGCCGACTTTCTGGCAACCGAGATTGGTGCACCGCGGTCCGAAAGCCTGCCGTACGCGAACCAGTTTGCTTTCCTCTGCGAACTATTCCGGACGCTGCCCCACCCCACAGGAGAACAGCTCACCGAGATAAAGCGCTGGTTCTGGTTGACTACACTGTCTGGTTACTTCAGCGGCTGGGATAGTGGTCAGATGGCGACCGACACCAGGGCGATTCGCCAGTTCGCCGAAGGCAAGATTAAGAAGCTGAGCGTCCCTGCCGCGATAGCCTCCGCGAACCTTTGGGAGGTGAAGCCATTCAGGTCCAATAGCGCTGTTTCGAAGATGCTCGGCCTGATGCTGGCTTTTAACAATCCTCTCGACCTCGTAAATGGACAGAGGATCGACGTCGGGAAATCATTGTCATGGTCGAATGATAAAGAGTACCACCACTTCTTCCCGCAAGCATACCTCGCGCGTCGACGCATTGGCGCAAGCAAAGCTAATGTAGTTGGGAACATCATTCTTCTAACATCCAAGAGCAACATTGATATCCGCGATTCCGCGCCGAGTGAGTACTTGAGCGAAATCATCCAGCAAGAGGGAAGGGACAGCCTCGTACGGCGAATGGAATCGAATCTAGTTCCGGAGTCTGCACTGGATGCCGCTCTCGCAGACGATTACGGGGCCTTCCTAAAGATCCGGGCGCAGTACGTCCACACCGTGGCACAAACCATGGCGGGCACGGGCTACGGACCCGCTCTCCCTCCCGAGGAGATCGAGGACTCGGACGACGACCCGACAGAGTAGGCGGGCAGGCTCGATCGCGGGAGCGACTCTGCATGGCCGACGTGCCGGCGGCGCGTGCCAGGCGCTGCCCGGTGCGTAGGTGCGTTGGGCGCTTAACGCAGGCAGAATGGGTGATGTGACGAACCCTGACCCCGACGCGGAATGGTGGACGACCTCGGATGTCGCCGCCTACCTCGGAGTGCGGGTCGGCACGGTGGCGACGTATCGGAAGCGCGGTCAGATGCCTGCACCCGACCTGACCGTCGGGCGGACGCACGTGTGGCGGCCGGCGCACATCGTTAGCTGGCACGAGGCACGACCGCGACCCGGGGTCGGCGGCAGACTACGGGCCAAGGTCCAACCGCCCCCGGACGACGACGCGGACCGTTAGGCGCTCGGTGCGGCCTTCACGGTCCGCAGCTCGTCCGCGAAGTCCCGGGTCTCTGGCGCGTCCGGGTACTGCTTCGTCAGCACCGTTGACAAATCCGTGGCGACCATGGCGAGCGATGGCAGCGAACGTCGGTCGCCGCTGAGCGCCTGGCGGCCGAGTTCGACGGCGCGATCCAAGTCGCCCGCCCGTGCGGCCACGACCCCAAGCGTAATCCGTGCTTCCGCGACTCTCATCGGCTTCCGAACGAT
Source organism: Micromonospora sp. C28ISP2-4 (assembly GCF_030519385.1). NCBI lineage: Bacteria > Bacillati > Actinomycetota > Actinomycetes > Micromonosporales > Micromonosporaceae > Micromonospora > Micromonospora sp. C28ISP2-4. The sequence goes on from NZ_JAUMKG010000011.1 coordinate 5,163, forward strand.
GCCGCTGCTGTCTGTCGATGAGCGAATGACCTCATCCGCGTAGACCTCGGCAAGGCCGTTCTCGCCGACGATCCGGTAGCAGTCCATCGCGTAGAAGTCGAACTTGGCCGGGTCGACCACAAAGTGATGGTCAAGGTTCTCCGGATACGGCAGACCTTCAAGGATGCGGCGTCCGTGGTCTAGAGCAAGCTCGACTTGACGCCGGTCCCCCATGCGCGCCCATGCCTTGGCCCGCTGCGCGGCCAGCTGAACCGCCACGCTCTGGCGCGGCGCGGCCGCCTCGCCCGCTTCGGCGGCGGCAACGACGCCCCGGAAATCACCTGCGGTGAGCGCGTACCACGCTCGCATTTCCTGCGCCCAACCAACGACGTTCACGTCCCCGGACTCCTGTCCGAGCTGCAACGCGGCCTTGCGGGTCGCCTCGGCCTGGGTACGCCGACCCATGTCGTACTCGACGCAACCCACCAGGAGCGCGACCGTGCCGGCCAGGGTAAGCAGCTCCCGATGCTGGGCGAGCGTCAGACGAGCGTCGAGAAGTGCCGTCATGCGTCGCAGCCATGCGTGCCCTTCGACGCGCAAGTCTGCCGAGTCGGCGTAGGGGTACTCGCTGCACAACCTGTCGGCCGTGATCCGCAGCCCTTCCAGGGTTGCTTGGGATACGTCTGACGCGCGCATCCGAGTCACGATTTCGAGGGTGTCCATTCCGGTGCCAGCCATCAGAGCCTTGTCGGCGTCGTCACGACCGCGCCGTGGAAAGAACGCGGCGGTGACGGTGCCGAACGTGGCCGCGATGAGGGACTTGTAGAAGTCGTCCGGCTCTGCGTCGCCTGCTTCCCAGCGCTTCCAGTTGCGGAGCAGGCTGCCGTTCGACGGCAGCTCGGATGAGGCGTGCGCCCTGAGGGCTTCGACTGCCTCCGTCTGCGACCACCGTCGGGCGGCCCGTTCGTTCCGGATGCGCCGAGCCCACAGAGGCCGGCCCTCGCCCGCGCTGCCCGTGTCTCCCATGAGCCCAGTATGGCCCCGCCATGGGGGTGACAGGGAAGGGGACAGCAGCCTGACCCCGCAGTGACACCTGTCATTCGATGAGCGGTCGAGAGATCGTTTTATCTACAAGTTCCGTTGTCCGAAGGTTGCCGACTCGCAGGGGCTGGCGATCAAGGGCGCGGTGTCGTAGCGTTCGGATTACTAACTCGATTAGTATTCGGACTGCCGAGGGGAGTCGAAGCATGGCGAGGTCAGGGATGTTCGGTGAGCGCCCGGTGGGCGCGGTGACCCTGGTGGAGACGCCGGTGTCGCGGTCGTACGCGCAGAAGGCTCGGGTGGCGTTCCTCGCCGTGGCGGCGTCCGTCGCCCTGGTGGTGGGCGCCACCGCGTCAGTGGCGCTGCCGCTGCTGCTGGCGGTGGTGGTGGGGCTGTTGTCCGGTGGGGTGTGCGGCCTAGTGGTCGCATGCCTGGTCCGGGTGTGGCCTGCGCTGCGGGTGCTGTGGTGGTGGGCGTTCGAGATCGTCGCTGCGGTAACGGTGTTCGTGGGCATGGCGTACCTGTCCCGGGCGACGCATCCGGCGGTGCCGCTGGTACTCCTGACCGTGGTGCTGGGTGTGGTTTTCGGCGTCGGTCGGCTTCGTCGGCGGGTGTCGGCGTGGGTGTGGTGCATGGTGGTGCGACACAGGCTGCGGCTCTGCTTCACGGAGTTCATCCGGTCCGCGTCGCGGCTGCATCCGGGTCGCCTGCCGCTGATCCTGTGGGCGCGGCCGACGCCGGCCGGGGAGCGGGTGTGGGTGTGGCTGCGGCCGGGCCTGGACCTGACGGACCTGGACGGCAAGGCGGACAAGCTCGCGGTGGCCTGCTGGGCGGGTGAGGCGCGGATGGTCCGTGCGTCGGCCCGGCACGCCGCGTTGGTGCGGGTCGACATCACCCGTCGTGACCCGCTTACCGGCCTGGTGCCGTCGCCGCTGTCGGCGCTGGCGACATGGCTGCGCGACGAGGACGCCCCGGTGTCTCCCGCCATGCCGCCGCTGGGCCTGGACCTGCTCGACGTGCCGGAACCGGCACCGGAGCAGCGCAACCCGCGCCGCTAAAACCAAGACTCACATGCCCTGACCGGGGTGTGTGCGGTGACCGCCACAAGGACGGTTCACCTCGACCAATCTCGGAGGAGATCGCAATGGCAAACGACACGACCGTGACGGTGATCGGGAACCTGACCGCCGACCCGGAACTGCGGTTCACCCCGGCCGGGGTGGCGCTGGTGAAGTTCACCGTGGCGTCCACGCCTCGGGTGTTCGACCGGGCGTCGGGTGAGTACCGCGACGGTGACCCGCTGTTCCTGACGTGCACCGCGTGGCGGGACCTGGCCGAGCACATCGCCGAGTCCCTCGCCAAGGGGACCCGCGTGGTGGTGGCCGGGCGGCTGCGGCTGTCGCGGTGGGAGAACGAGCAGGGCGAGAAGCGCTCCGCGTACGGCCTGGACGTGGACGAGGTCGGCCCGTCGCTGCGGTTCGCCACGGCGGCGGTGAAGAAGATGGCCCGCTCCCGCAACGGTGACGGGTTCACTCCGGAGACGCCGGCGGATGACCCGTGGTCGACCGCCGCGCCGGCGGCCTGAGCGGGAGCGACTGATGTCGACGCTGACCGTTCCCGCCGTGCCGGGTGGCATGCCCGCCGACCCCGTGTCGATCTTTGACCCGGTGCATGTCGGGGTGGACGAGTTCGGCCACCCGGTGCGGGTTCCGCTGATCTACCGCAACTTGTTGATCGGTGGGGAACCGGGCGGCGGCAAGTCGACCCTGCTGAACCTGATCGTGGCTCACGCCGCACTGTCGCTCGACTGTCGGCTGTGCCTGCTCGACGGCAAGCAGGTCGAGTTGGGCCAGTGGAAGAGTTGCGCTGACGTGTTCGTCGGCCCGGACATCACACATGCCCTGGCGACGCTGCGGCGCATGCAGATCGTGATGGACAACCGGTACGCCTACCTGGAAGTGGCGGGCCGCCGGAAGACCCAACGCGATGACGTGTTCAGCCCGATCCTCGTCGCCCTTGATGAAATCGCCTACTTCTCGGCCACCGTCGGGGACAAGAAGACCCGGGACGACTTCGCGGGTCTGCTGCGTGACCTGGTGGCTCGGGGCCGGGCGGTCGGCATCATCGTCGTCGCGGCGACGCAACGACCCTCGTCGGACATCATTCCGACGAGTCTGCGGGACCTTTTCGCCTGGCGGTGCGCGTTCCGGTGCACCACCAACGTGTCCTCGGACATCGTCCTGGGGCACGGGTGGGCGGACCGCGGTTGGTCGGCCAACACGATCAGCCCGACCAATCCCGGCGTGGGCCTGCTCATCGCCGAAGGTGGCACCCCGCAACTGATCAAAGCCGCATACCTGGATGACGCGGCCTGCGCCCGTATCGCCATTCACGCCGCCCGCCTGCGGGCTGACCGCAAGGAGCGTGCGGCATGAGTATCCGTATCCGACCTCGGCCGGCGACGTCGCCGACCTGGCCTGCCTCCGACGACCACCTGTCGCACCCGGACTGGTGCGCCCGGGGGCACGCCTGCGGCCTGGGCGAGCACCGGGCTCAGCCGGTCACGCTCCGGGTTCCCGGGCGCGGTGTGGTGGTCCTGACCCGGGTGCTGGCCGCCGACGGTAGCCAGCACGCCGAGATCCGCACCCGCATCAGCCTCGCTCCCGGCGAGATCACCGCTCGGGCGCACCTGATGCGGATCGTCACCGAGTTCGACGCGGCCCTGCGGCGGATGGTCCGCCCTCAGCGCCGAACCCCATAGAAACGGGCCGGCAGCACCGGGATCAGCCCTAGGAAAGCACCCCGAAGCCGCCGACCCGCCCCATCAACAGCCCGGAAGGAGCTGCCGTCATGCACGCTACCCAAAACCCGCTCGCCGAGCAGGTGACCACCCCGGCCCGCACGCTGCGGGACGCCGCCCTGTACCTGTCCCGCCACGGCTGGACGCAGGGCGCCTACTACGACGCCACGTCGGGGTCGTTCACTCCCCCGGCCTGCGTGGTCGGAGCGATCGGCATGGTCTGCTACGGCGGACCGGCCGACGCCCCGGCGCAGATGTTCGACGCCCCGGAGTTCGTTGACTTCGATGCGGCGCTGACCCTTCTCGACGTCTACCTGCGCGAGATCCACCCGTGCGACATTGGCGTGTACAGCTTCAACGACACGCCGGGCCGTACCTGCGATGACGTCATCGCCGCGCTGAACGCGGCGGCTGACGGCTGGGACCGCACCAACGGTGGTGCGGCATGAACAAGAACACCGTCAAGCCCGGCTTGACGCGCACCCGTACCAAGCGCGCCAAGCGGTCGGTGGAAACCACCGAGTTCGACGCGTTCGTACGCCGCATCCTGCGGGCGTATGCCCGTCGGGTCGCTGCCGGCGACATCGAGGCGCTGCGGTCGCTCGCGGTGCTGTCCACCGACGTGGACGCCATGACCCGGCTCGCTGTCACCGGCCTGCGTCAGCCTCCGTACCGCTACTCCTGGTCGGAAATTGCCGACCGGCTGGGCGTGTCCCGGCAGGCGGTGCAGATGCGCTACGGCGACCGTGCCGACCGTATCGCGCTGGACGAGCGGCTCATCCGCGCCGGCCTCGGCGTCACGGTGACGACCCTCGCGCAGGTGTTCGCCGATCACCACCCCGGTAGCCCGGCCGCTTCGGTGTGCCCGGGCTGCGGCTTCCGCTACCCCGACGGGGTGACGGACTGCCCGACCAACGCCACGGTTCGCCCGCTGCTGTACCGGCGACGTGGCGAGGACAAGCAGGCGCTCACCGTGCTGACGCCTGACCAGCTCGCCGACCTGCACAACCAGAAGGCCGCCCGAACCAACCGGACGGCCACCCGCAGGGCGGCCCAACCCACGCCCCCGGCGTCCCGTCCGGAGCTGACCCTGTTCGGCCTCAGCGACGGGAGGGCTTCGGCGTGAACATCGCATCCAACCCGCCCGGCACTGGTCAGTGGATCGGCGCAAGCTACGCCCTTGGGCGGCCGGTCAGCACCGGTGAGCCGTATCCGCACATCTGCGGCGTCACGGTGACCGGCTCGATGACCGGTGTGACGGTGAGGCTGCGGGAGCGCCACTGTGCGGCTTGCGCCGCCCAGCATGCACCCGCCGCCCACCTCGGGCAGCCGGGTGGCCGGCCGCGTCTCGTTCTGATCTCCGGAACAGGGGCACGCCGGTGACCCGCGTCAACACTGCACCTGTCAACGCCGGAGAGCCCCGGTTGGCGTCTGTCGCCTCGTGGGCGGTGCTGGTCGCGTCGTTCGGCCTGTCCGCCTCCACCTGGATCGCGCTGGCCGAACTCGCCGGCTTCACCGCTCGCATCACGATCCCCGGTACCTCCGTCAGCCTCGCCCTGGCCTGGCTGATGCCCATCGCGGTCGACGGCTACGTGGTCGTCGCCCTGGTGCTGTGGATGGCTCCCGTGCCCGCACGGGTCGCCGCGTTCGCCAAGAAGAACACCTACGGTGCGGCCGGCATCGGCATCGCTGCCCAGTCGGCGTACCACCTGCTCCAGACCAACGCCAACACCGATGAAACCTGGCGCGTGGCCATGGCCGCGATCGTCGGCGCGCTGCCGCCGGCCGTCGCCGGTCTGGCCGTGCACATGCGCGCCCTGATCCGCCGGGAAAGCGGCCGAACCTTGACCGCCGCCACCGGCAGCGCACCGAGGTTCCCGGCACCCGCCGAGACGCCAACCCCGACACTGACCGTTCCCGCCGTCCCGGCACCGACGCCCGGCTGGCCCGAGCTGCCCATCATTCCGACCATCGACATGGCGGAACCGGCAACGACGCCGGTCCAGCCCGAGATCCCGACCCCGGCCCAGCTCGCCACCCGGATCACCGCACCGCGACCGGCCCCGGCCCCGGAGCCGGCGACGCCCCGGCCCGATGCGACTGCTCGCACCGCCCGTCCCCGTCCGAGTAAGCCTGATGTCACCCCGGCACCGACGTTGGCACCGTCCACCACCGACACTCCTGTCACCGCGTCCGACGCTGCCCAACTCCCGCTGCCGATCGTGGCCCCGGACCTGCTCGCCCGAGCGACCCGCGTCGCGAAGCAGTACCGCATCGAGCACGGCACGCCGATCACCCCGGGCCAACTGGCCGTCCGCCTCAAGGTGACCTCCGAGGAAGCCACGCAAGCCCTCGCGGTTCTGGACCTCGACCCGACCGACAACCGACCCGTCCGATCCTCCAACGGCCGCCCCGTGAAGGCGACCCGTTGACCGTCTCGACGCTGACCGTCGTACCCGAAGCTTCTGCTTCGGGTACGGCCCCGTGCGCCGAGCCGGCCGCACCGCCCTGGTACGCCACGTCCTCCGACATCCGGCTGCAAGCCGCCGCCCGGCTCACCCGACCCGACCTGCCCGCATGGCTGCGCCACGTCCGCCCGGCAGCCGGCTGTACCCGGCCGATCCGCCTGGTCGGCACCATGGCCACGGTCGAGGCCGCCACCGGCCGCCTCCTGTCGGAGCGGTCGACGGCTGACATGCCCGACGGCGCGATCTACAAGCCGTGCGGCAACCGCCGCGCCTCGGTGTGCCCCACCTGTTCCAAGCTTTACCAGCGCGACGCGTACCAGGTGGTCCGCGCCGGCCTCGTCGGCGGCAAGGGCGTACCGGAGCAGGTCGCCCACCATCCGGCGGTGTTCCCGACCTTCACCGCCCCGTCCTTCGGGGAGGTGCACACCCGCTACGTCAAGCGGCACACCTGCACCCGCCGCGCCGCCTGCGACTGCCGCGCCGAGCCCTGCCACGCCCGCCGCGAATCGGCAGTCTGCCCGCATGGGGTGCGGCTGGTCTGCTTCGCCCGCCATGAGGACACCGACACCCGGTTGGGCACGCCGCTGTGTCTCGACTGCTACGACCACGACGCTCAGGCGGTCTGGAACCTCTCGGCCGGGGAGCTGTGGCGGCGCACCACCATCGCTATCAACCGCTACATGCACCGCTTGGCCACGGCGCGCGGCATCCCGGACGTGCCGGTGACGTCGCCGCGTACCGGCAAGACCCGGTGGGTGTCGCCGGTGCGGCTGTCGTTCGGCAAGGCCGCCGAGATGCAGCGGCGGGGCGTCGTGCACTTCCACGCGATCATCCGGCTCGACGGCCGCGACGCCGACGACCCGGACGCCATCGTGCCGGCACCGCCGCAGCTCGACGCGGCCGACCTGGTGGCCGCCGTCGGCCACGCCGCCGCCACGGTCGGCTTCACCACCGCCGACCACCCCGCCCACCCGGGCGGCTGGCCGATTGCCTGGGGCACACAGGTGCTGACCAAGGTGATCACCGTGGCCGGGCGGGGTGAGGTGACCGACGCGCAGGTGGCGGCGTACCTGGCCAAGTACGCCACGAAGTCGACCGAGGTGACCGGGCACGCCTCCAACCGGCTCACCGCCGACAGCATCGACATCTATGCCGACCCGGCCGGTAGCCACACGGAGCGGCTGATCGACGCGTGTTGGATGCTCGGCCGTCCGCGCGACTGGCGGCGGCTGCGGCGGTGGGCGCACATGCTCGGTTTCGGGGGTCACTTCCTCACCAAGTCCCGCCGCTACTCGGTGACCTTCGCCCTGCTGCGCAACCAACGTGTGGTGTTCCGCCGCGCGCAGAGCAGCGGGCCGGAGGAAGCCACGGCCGGGACCGAGCCGACCACGCTGGTGGTCAACTTCCTGCAGTTCGTGGGTGCCGGCTGGCACACCACTGCTGACGCGTTGCTCGCCAATGCGTCCGCCGCGATGGCCCGAGAGCACCAGGACGCCGCGCGCGAGTACCTACAGACCCTCATCGCCTGACGCGCGATTCAGCGTCAAGCCCGCCTTGACAGTAGACCCGACAACTTTGGGGATCCGATGAGCATTGATGTACCGGCAGCGCCGGGCGCGTTGCTGACCACTGAGGAGCTTGCCCGGCTCGTGAAGGTCGACCCGTCCACCGTCCGTCGGTGGCGCACCGCCAACCCCGTGCAGGGGCCGGCGTTCATCCGGCTGTCCGCCCGGGTCGTCAAGTACGACCCGGAGGACGTGCGGGCGTGGCTGGGGCGGCACCGCACCGATCCCGAGGAATCGGCTCGGTGACCACTCCCCTGCTGCCGATCGGCGTCGCCGTCTCCACGGACGTCGAGCACCGTCCGGGCCGTTCGAACCCGTACCGTGCCCGGGTCCGGTGGGTCGATCCGGCGTCGGGCCGACGCCGCTCCAAGTCGCAGGCGTTCGCGGACGCCGAGCAGGCGCAAACCTGGCTCGGCACGATGCAGCGCGCGGCGAGGGGCGGCGTCGACCCCGACGCGGCGTCGATGCGGTTGGCGCAGTACGGCGAGAGCGTGATGCGCCTGGCGCTGCGCGGCCTGGAGGGCAAGACGCTCGACCCGTACCTGTCGGGGTGGCGCAGGCGGGTCGTGCCGACGCTCGGCCACCTGCCGGTGCGGCTCATCACCAACGGTGCGGTGGACCGGGCCGCACACGGTTGGATCGCCGAGGGCTGCGGCCGGTCGACGGTGAAGAACAGCCTCGCCGTCCTGGTGCGGGTCCTGGAGCAGGCGGTGCGGGACGGACTGATCGACCGCAACCCGGCGCGGCTGACCGGGTGGCAGCGGGAGTACCAGCGCGCCGAGGACGAGTTGGACAACCCGCGTTCCCTGGCGCTGCCGGACTGGACCGCCCTCGCCACCCTGGCGGCGGCGCTGGTCGAGCGCTCGCACGGCCGCTACCCCGGCTGGGGTGAGGTGGTGATGTTCGCGGCCGGCACGGCGGCCCGCATCGGTGAGGTGTCGGGCGTGCGCAAGGGCGACATCGACCGGGACACCTGGCTGTGGACGGTGCGCCGGCAGACCACCACCGGGCCCGGCGGCCTGGTCGACAAGGGCACCAAGGGCAAGCGGGCGCGGCAGGTGCCCATCATCGAGGAGTTGCGGCCGATGGTGGCCACGAAACTCGATCGGATCGCCGAGGATGACGGCCGGCTGTTCGTCGGTCCTCGTGGCGGCCGGATCAGCACGGCGGTGCTGCGCGACGCGACGCACTGGGATGAGGTGGTCAGCTCGTTGGGCTTCGAGTACCTGCGGCGGCACGACCTGCGGCACACCGGGCTGACCTGGATGGCGGATGCCGGCGTGCCGGTGCACGTCCTACGGAAGATTGCCGGTCACGGCTCGTTGATGACGACTCAGCGGTATCTGCATCCGGATCGGCAGTCGATCCGGGCTGCCGGTGAGGCGCTGTCTTCGCATCTCACCGGCCTGAGGTCCCCAAATGGTCCCCAGCGGGGCATCGCATGATCGCGAGAAATGCCCCTCTACCTGCGTCGGGACGGCCGGATTCGAACCGACGACCCCTTGACCCCCAGTCAAGTGCGCTACCAAGCTGCGCCACGTCCCGATGCCCCCGCCAGGTCTCCCCTGCGGCAGCCGGTACAGCTTAGCGCAGGATCTTCGCACCATGCGCAGAGGCCCCTCCCGCGCCGCACGCCACACCCCCTAGAGCGTCCTAGGAGGGTGGCGTGCGGCAGCAAAGCGGTAAGCAGGCCGGCGAGCCGTCAGCCGTGCGCCTTGCCCCGGCCACCCGGGCCGAGCTTCTTGCGTGGGCGTACCGAGATCTCGATCGGGCTGCCCTCGAAGCCGAACTCCTCGCGCAGCTTGCGCTCGACGAAGCGCTGGTACCCCGCGTCCAGCGGGCCGGTGGTGAACAGCACGAACCGCGGCGGCGCGGCCCCGGCCTGGGTGGCGAACAGGATGCGTGGCGCGCGTCCGCCGCGTACCGGGTGCGGGGTGGCCTGGACCAGCGCGGTGAGCCACTGGTTGAGCTGCGCGGTGGGGATGCGCGTCTCCCAGCTGGCCAGGGCCTTGCGCAGCGCGGGCGCGAGCTTGTCGACGGCGCGGCCGGTCTTCGCGGACAGGTTCAGGCGGATCGCCCAGGGGATGCGCCGCAGCTCCCGGTCGATCTCCTTGTCCAGGTAGTAGCGGCGGTCGCCGTCGACCAGGTCCCACTTGTTGAACGCGATGACCAGCGCCCGCCCGGACTCGACCACCATGGTGAGGATCCGCTGGTCCTGCTCGCTGATCACCTCGCTGGAGTCGATCAGCACCACGGCGACCTCGGCCGCCTCGATCGCCGAGGCGGTACGCAGGCTCGCGTAGTACTCGGTGCCGCTGGCCTTGCCGACCCGCTTACGCAGACCGGCCGTGTCGACGAGCTGCCACGTCTCGCCGCCGATCTGGACCAGGCTGTCGACCGGGTCGACAGTGGTGCCGGCCACCGAGTCGACGACCGCCCGCTCCTCGCCGGAGAAGCGGTTGAGCAGGCTGGACTTGCCGACGTTGGGCCGGCCGACCAGCGCCACCCGGCGCGGGCCGCGCGGCCGGTCCTCCACGATCTTCGGCGCCTCGGGCAGCGCGTCCAGGATGGCGTCGAGCAGGTCGCCGGAGCCGCGTCCGTGCAGCGCCGACACCGGGAAGGGCTCACCGAGGCCGAGCGACCACAGCGAGGTCGCCTCCATCTCGATGGTGGTGTTGTCGGCCTTGTTGGCGATCAGGATCACCGGCTTGGCGCTGCGGCGCAGCATCTTCACCGCGGCCTCGTCCACGTCGGTCGAGCCGACCATGGCGTCCACCACGAACAGCACCACGTCGGCGGTGCCCACCGCGATCTCGGCCTGGGCGGCGATGGCCGCCGCCCGGTCCTTGGCGTCGGGTTCCCAGCCGCCGGTGTCGACCACCGTGAACGACCGGCCGTTCCACTGCGCGTCGTAGGGCACGCGGTCCCGGGTCACGCCGGGGATGTCCTCCACGACCGCCTGCCGGCGGCCGATGATGCGGTTGACCAGCGTCGACTTGCCGACGTTGGGACGGCCGACCACAGCCACCACGGGCTGCGGGCCGGTCGGCTCACCGGAGTCGGCCTCCGGCTCGCGCAGCTCCACCCAGCCACCGAAATCGTCGTCACTCATGCCGAGCCGCCCTTCGTCCGCGTCTGCGGCACCTGCGAAAACCCGCTCATGCGACACCCCGCTCGGTGAGCAGCTCGCGCAGGCGCGCGACGACCTCGTCGATGCCCAGCTCGGTGGTGTCCAGCACCACCGCGTCGGGAGCCTGCTGGAGCGGGTTGACCTTGCGGGTCGAGTCGAGCCGGTCCCGGCGGGCCAGGTCGGCGGCGGTCGCCGCGACGTCGGCGGCGTCCTCGGCGCTGCGCCGCTGCGCGCGCGCCGCCTCGGAGGCGGTCAGGTACACCTTCAGGTCCGCGTCCGGCGCGACCACCGAGCCGATGTCCCGGCCTTCGACCACGATCCGGCCCGCGTCGGCGATCACCCGCCGCTGCCGGTCGACGAGCAGCTCGCGTACGGCGGCGACGGCGGCGACAGCGGACACCGCCTTGGTCACCTCGGCGCCGCGGATGGCTGTGGACACGTCGGTGCCGTCGACTGTCACGGCGTACCCCTGGGGGTCGGTGCCGATGCGGAGGTCGGCCTCGGCGGCGACCTTTGCCACCGACTCGGTGTCGGTGAGTTCCACGCCGGAGCGCAGGACCGCCCAGGTCAGCGCCCGGTACATGGCGCCGGTGTCGAGGTAGCGGGCGCCGAGGCCCGTGGCCAGTCGCCGCGACACGGTGGACTTCCCCGAACCGGACGGCCCGTCCACAGCGACCACGCATCGCCCGGCCGGTACGTTTTCCTCCACCGTTGTCCTCCTCAGCCCGTACCTCGCGGGTCGCCCGTGTGCCGGGCGCCGTTGAGCGGATGTTCCATCTTGAATCATGCCCGCGCCGCGCGGGCGTCCGCCGGGCCCGGCGTGTGCCGGCCCGCGGACCGCGTCGAAGCCTACCGGGAGCCGTACCCGGATCGGCGGGTCAGTCACCCACCGCCTTGAACAGGGCGGCGACCTCCGCGTTCGTCAGCCGCCGGAGCCGCCCGGTGCGCAGGTCGCCGAGCTTGATCGGACCGATCGAGGTACGGATCAGACGGGACACCGGGTGTCCCACCTCGGCCATCAGGCGCCGGACGATGTGCTTGCGCCCCTCGTGCAGGGTCAGCTCCACCTGGGCGGTTTTGCCCAGCGTGTCGACCAGCTTGAACCCGTCGACCTTCACCGGCCCGTCCTCCAGCTCGACGCCGGTGGTCAGCCGCTTGCCGAGGTTGCGCGGGATCGGCCCGGCCACCTCGGCGAGGTAGGTCTTGAGCACCTCGTACGACGGGTGCATGAGCTTGTGGGCGAGGGTGCCGTCGTTGGTGAGCAGGAGCAGGCCCTCGCTGTCGGCGTCCAGTCGCCCGACGTGGTAGACCCGCTGCTCCAGCCGGGCGCCGATGAAGTCGGCGAGCTCGGTGCGGCCCTTCTCGTCGGCCATGGTGGTGACCACCCCGCGCGGCTTGTTCATCGCCACGTAGACCAGGCGGACGTCGGCCTGCAGCCGCTCCCCGTCGACGACGATCACGTCGCGGGCCGGGTCGGCCTTGTCGCCGAGCTGCGCCACCCGCCCGTTCACTGTCACCCGGCGCCGGAAGATCAGGTCTTCGCAGGCGCGCCGGGAACCCACCCCTGCGGCGGCGAGCACCTTCTGGAGGCGCTCGGCGCCCTCGTACACGGGGGCGTCGGGCTTCGGGGCACGGTCATCGCGTCGCATCGGCAAGCTCTTCTACGTCGTCGGGAAGGAACGGGGCGAGCGGCGGCAGGTCGTCCACCGAGTTCAGCCCCAGCTTCTCCAGGAACATGGTGGTGGTCCGGTAGAGGTAGGCGCCGCTGTCCGCTTCGGTGCCGCACTCCTCGACCAGGCCGCGACCCACCAGGGTACGGAGCACCCCGTCGCAGTTGACACCCCGGATGGCCGAGATGCGCGAACGGGTGACCGGCTGGCGGTAGGCGACCACGGCGAGCGTCTCCAGCGCGGCCTGGGTCAGCCGCACGGACTGCCCGTCCAGTACGAACCGTTCCACGTACGTCGCGTATTCCGGCCGGGTGTAGAGACGCCAGCCACCCGCCGCCCGGCGCAGGTCGAACCCGTGCCCGGCGGCGGTGTACCCGGTGGCGATCTCGTCGAGCATCGCGCCGACCCGCTCGGGAGCCTGTTCGAGGACCTCGGCCAGGACCAGCTCGCTGACCGGCTGGTCCACCACGAGCAGGATCGCCTCCAGGGCGCCGCGCAGCTCCGCGTCGTCCAGGACGGGCGCGGGCGCCGGTTCCGGCGCGGCTCGCCGCCGTCCCCGCTTCGGGGGTACGCCGTCAGCACCCGCTCCCCCGCTCGCCTCCGGCGCCGCGTCCCGCGCGGGCAGGCCGACGTCTCCCCCGGCGTCGTCCGTCCCGGCCTCTCCCGAGATCTTGGTACGGTCCCGCCCTCCGAGGGGCGTCCCTGTACCAAGATCCCCCTGGACCGTGGCGATCTTGGAAGGATTGGGCCCCTCTGAGGGCCCTTCGCTTCCAAGATCCGCCGAGGAATCCGGCGTCGCGTCGAGATCTGCTTCCCGGGAATCGGTGGTGTCCGCGATCTCGGGTTCCGGCTGCTCGGCGGCCGCGTCGGAATCGTCCAGGGCTGGCCGGGGCGGGGCGGGGCGCTCCCACGGGGGCACCCATGCGGCGGCCTGGTCGGCCAGGGAGTCGCGGCGTTCCTGGTCGCTCATCCGTTCACTCCTGCGTCGGTGCGTGTTCGTCCGCCGCCTCGGCGGGCACGGCGGCGTCGGATGCGGCAGCATCGCTCGGCGCGGCGGCGTCGGCTGCGGGGGTGGACGTGGTCGTGGGTTCGGGGGTGCCGGCGTACTCGTCGACTGTCAGCTCGGCCTCACCGTCGGACGGGCCGGTCCAGCGGATGGTCAGCTCCTCCAGCGCCTGCTCCTGCACGAACGCGACGAGCCCCTGCCGGTACAGCTCCAGCAGCGCCAGGAACCGCGCCACCACCTCGAGCGTCATCTCGCAGTCGGCGCAGAGCAGCGAGAACGTGGCGACCCCGGCACGGCGCAGCCGGTCGGCGATGATGCCGGCGTGTTCCCGGACGCTGACCCGGACCATGTGCACGTGCGCGATGGACACCTCGGGCACCGGTTTCGGGCTCATCGCCTTGACCGCGAGCTTGCGCAGCCGTTCCGGACCGATGCCGAGCACCAGGTCGGGCAGCGCCTCGGCGTACCGCGGTTCGAGGGTGACCGCCCGCGGGTAGCGCCGGCCGCCGACCGCCTCCAGCTCGGCGATGTGCGCGGCGGCCTCCTTGTACGCCTTGTACTGCAACAGCCGGGCGAACAGCAGGTCCCGCGCCTCCAGCAGCGCCAGGTCCTCCTCGTCCTCGACCTCGGCCGACGGCAGCAGCCGGGCCGCCTTCAGATCGAGCAGGGTGGCGGCGACGAGCAGGAACTCGCTGGTCTCGTCCAGGTCCCACTGGTCGCCCATGGCGCGCAGGTACGCGATGAACTCGTCGGTGACCTTGTGCAGGGCGACCTCGGTGACGTCCAGCTTGTGCTTGCTGATGAGCTGGAGCAGCAGGTCGAACGGGCCGGTGAAGTTGTCCAGCCGGACGGTGAAGCCACTGGCCTGCTCGCCGGTGCCCGGGTCGGCGGGCACCACGCCGTCGACCTCGGCGGCCAGCTCCGCGGCGACGGCGGGGTCGCCGGTGCCGTGCGGCGGGTCGAGGGGCGGTGCGGTCACCGGGAAACCGTAGACGACGCGGCGGGCGGCCGGCGTGCGACCTACCGGTCCGCCTGGGCGGCGATGACCTCCCGGGCGAGCTGCCGGTAGTTGCGCGCGCCGGAGGAGGCCGGGTCGAGGGTGGTGATCGGGGCACCGGCCACCGTGGACTCGGGAAACTTGACCGTCTTGGTGATGACTGTCTGGTAGACCTTGTCGCCGAACGCCTCGACCACCCGCTGCAGCACCTGGCGGCAGTGGGTGGTGCGGCTGTCGTACATGGTGGCGAGGATGCCTTCGAGTTCCAGGTCGAAGTTGAGCCGCTCGCGCACCTTGTCGATGGTGTCCAGCAGCAGCGCCACACCGCGCAGGCTGAAGAACTCGCACTCCAGCGGGATGAGCACGCCGTGCGCGACGGTGAGCGCGTTGATCGCCAGCAGGCCCAGCGAGGGCTGGCAGTCGATCAGGATGAAGTCGTACTCCTTGCGGATGGTGCGCAGCACCCGCGCCAGGGCCATCTCCCGGGCGACCTCGTTGACCAGCTGGATCTCGGCGGCGGAGAGGTCGATGTTGGCCGGCAGCAGGTGCAGCCCGGCCACGTCGGTCTTGATCAGGACGTCCTCGGCGGTGACGTCGTCCTGCATCAGCAGGTTGTAGACCGACAGGTCGAGGTTGTGCGGGTTGACGCCCAGCCCGACGGAGAGGGCGCCCTGCGGGTCGAAGTCGACGAGCAGCACCTTGCGGCCGTACTCGGCCAGGGCCGCGCCCAGGTTGATGGTCGTCGTGGTCTTGCCCACGCCGCCCTTCTGGTTGGCCATCGCGATGATCCGCGCCGGGCCGTGCCGGTCGGTCGGCATGGGTTCGGGGATCGGCTTGCGCATGGTGTAAGCGGCCGGGTCGGCGGGGCCGAGATCGGCGCCGAGCGTCGCCTGCTGCTCACGGAGCTCCGACGTCCAGGTCTCGGCACGGTCACCGTTTCCTGCCATGTCCTCGTTGCCCCCTCCCGACGACCACCCGGCGTCGGAGCCGTCCGACGTCCCTCGCGGCGCCGCTGCGCACCCCCCGGTCCGTCGCACCTGGAGGCCCGCGCCGATGCCGACTGTACGCCACCGGCCAGCAGCGCGTTCGGTAGCGGGTCGGCGTGTCGGCCGCCCGTCAGCCGGGCCGCACGACGCCGGCGCTCAGCGAGCCCGGGGATGGGCCGTCGCGTACACCTCGCGCAGCCGCTCCACAGTCACCAGCGTGTAGACCTGGGTGGTGGTCACCGAGGCGTGCCCGAGCAGTTCCTGCACGACGCGCACGTCCGCGCCTCCGTCGAGCAGGTGGGTGGCGTACGAGTGGCGCAGCGTGTGCGGCGAGACCGCGTCGGGTCCGTCGACCGGCAGGCCGGCACGGGCCGCGGCGGTGCGCAGCACGGCCCAGGCGCCCTGCCGGGTGAGCGGGCCGCCGCGCGCGTTGACGAACACCGCGTGGGTGCCGCGCCCGGCGGCGAGCAGCGCCGGGCGGCCCCGGACCAGCCAGGCGCGCAGCGCGTCGGCCGCGTACCCGCCGACCGGGACCAGCCGGGTGCGGCCGCCCTTGCCGCGCAGCAGCACGCTGCCGGCGTCCAGGTCGAGGTCGTCGACGGCGGCGCCGACCGCCTCGGAGATGCGCGCGCCGGTGCCGTACAGGAATTCCAGCAGCGCCCGGTCGCGCAGCGCGCGGGCGGCGGCGTCGCCGGTGGCGCCGGGCAGGCCGGCGGCCTCCAGCAGCCGCAGGACCGCGTCGACGGGCAGCGCCCGGGGCAGCCGGCGCGGCGGCGCGGGCGGGCGGACGTCGCGGCTGGGGTCGGCGCCGGCCAGTCCCTCGCGCAGCGCGAAGCGGTGCAGGCCGCGAACCGCGCTGGCCGCGCGGGCGGCGGAGGAGACGGCGAGCGGCGGGTGGTCGTCGTCGCCCGCGCGCAGCCGGTTCAGGTGGGCCTCGACCTGCGCGGGCCCGGCGGCGGCCAGGTCGTCCACCCCGGCGGAGGCCAGCGTGGCGAGGTAGCGGTCCAGGTCCCGGCGGTACGAGGCGAGCGTGTTCGCGGACAGCCCGCGTTCGACGGTGAGGTGGTCCAGGTAGGTCCGGACCGCACGGCGCAGGGCCGGCGCGGGTTCCGCGCCGGCCGTGCGCACAGCGGCTTCGGTCAGCTCAGCACCTCGTCCAGCGGCAGCACGTCCATGCCGTGCGCCTCGGCGACCGGGCCGTAGACGACCTGGCCGGCGTGGGTGTTCAGGCCCAGCGCCAGCGCCGGGTCGTTGCGCAGCGCCTGCTGCCAGCCCTGGTTGGCCAGTTCGAGGGCGTACGGCAGGGTGACGTTCGTCAGCGCGTAGGTGCTGGTGTTCGGCACCGCGCCGGGCATGTTCGCCACGCAGTAGAAGATCGAGTCGTGGACCTTGTAGACCGGGTCGGCGTGCGTGGTCGGGCGCGAGTCCTCGAAGCAGCCGCCCTGGTCGATGGCGATGTCGACGAGGACGCTGCCCGGCTTCATCCGGGAGACCAGCTCGTTGGAGATGAGCTTCGGGGCCTTCGCGCCGGGCACCAGCACCGCGCCGATGACCAGGTCCGCGTCGAGCACGGCCCGCTCGATCTCGTACGCGTTGGAGGCGACGGTCTGCAGGTGGCCCCGGTAGATGGCGTCGGCGGAGCGCAGCCGGGCCACGTTCTTGTCCAGCAGCAGCACCTCGGACTGCAGACCCAGCGCGATGGCGGCGGCGTTCAGGCCGGACACGCCCGCGCCGATGACCACGGTCTTGGCCGCGTACACGCCGGAGACGCCGCCGGGCAGCACGCCCCGCCCGCCGCCGGTGCGCATCATGTAGAAGGCGCCCACCTGCGGGGCGAGCCGGCCGGCCACCTCGGACATCGGCGCGAGCAGCGGCAGCGAGCGGTCGGGCAACTCGACCGTCTCGTACGCGATGCCGGTGACCTTCCGCTCGACCAGCGCGTCGGTGCACTCGCGGGACGCGGCCAGGTGCAGGTACGTGAACAGCACCTGCCCCTCGCGCATCCGGTGGTACTCCTCGGCGATCGGCTCCTTGACCTTGAGCACCAGCTCGGCGGTGTCCCACACCTCGTCGGCGGTGGCCAGGATCTTCGCGCCCGCGGCGGCGAACTCGTCGTCGGTGATGCTGGAACCGACGCCGGCGCCGGCCTCCACGAAGACCTCGTGGCCGTGGCGGGTGAACTCGTTGACTCCGGCGGGCGTGATCGCCACCCGGTACTCGTGGTTCTTGACCTCGCGGGGGATTCCGACCTTCACGATGCAGACACCTTCCTCCGGGGCGGCTCACCCCCGACTGCGTGGCCGCGCCGGCTCCGTTGCCGGCGCGGTCCTCCTGTCCCGCCGGCGGCAGTCTAGGCCCGTGGGAAGCCCACGGGCGGCGACACTGTGACATCCGGTGCCCGCTGGTCCTGACGGTGTGTCAGGCATGTCTCGGACTTCCCGGTGGGGACGCCATCCGCCGAGAGGACAAACTTCGATGACATCTTCCCACCGGCTGGGTGGCGAGGCCGACAGGACGGGAACCGATCACTATTGTGTCCGCTCATGACCACTCCTTATCAGCAGTACCCGCAGGGCGTCTCGGACAAGAGCAAGGTCGTCGCGGGTGTTCTCCAGATCCTGCTCGGCGGCTTCGGCATCGGCCGGTTCTACATGGGTGACACCAAGACCGGTGTCATCCAGCTCATCGTCACGCTCGTGACGTGCGGCTTCGGCGCGATCTGGGGCCTCGTCGACGGCATCCTGATCCTCGTCAACGGCGGTGTCGACGGGCAGGGACGCCCGCTGCGCGACTGACTTGTGGCACACGGAAGGGGCCGCCCGGCGCACTGCGCGCCGGGCGGCCCCTCGTCGTCCGCGGATCAGCGCGGCAGCGGCGCCTCCGGGCGGCGCAGTTCGGTGAAGCCGGTGTCGCGGGCGCGGGCGGCGGCGAGCAGCCCGGCCACGCAGGACGCGTTGGTGATCTCGCCGGCCAGCACCATCCGCACCGCCTCGTCGAGGTCCACGCGGACCACCTGGAGGTCGGCCTCCTCGTCGTGCCGGTCGTGCCGCTGGTCGGCGGGCACGTCGGCCAGGTCACGGGCCAGGAAGACCCGCACCACCTCGTCGGCGAAGCCGGGCGAGCTGTGCAGGTCGACGAGCACGTCGACCCGGCCGGCGGTCAGGTCGACCTCCTCGGCCAGCTCCCGCAGCGCGGCGGCGGCCAGGTCCTCGCCGCCGACGTCCATCAGCCCGGCGGGCAGCTCCCACAGGTGCCGGCCGACCGGGTGCCGGTACTGGCGAATCAGCACCACCTGACCGGCGGCGTCGAGCGCCACCACCGCGACCGCGCCGACGTGCCGCACGTAGTCGCGGGTCGCGCTGCCGCCGCCGGGCATGGCGACGTCGTCGCTGACCACGGAGAAGATCCGGCCGGACCAGATCTCGCGGCGGCCGGTCACCTCGTACCGGTGCTCGACGCCGCTCACGCCGCCTCCCCGCACGCCCGCGCGGACCGGCCGCTCACTTCGCGGACGCCTTCGCGCCACCGCCGCGGCCGGCCTTCTTCGCCGCGCCGTCCAGGTCCACCGGCAGCTGGTCGGCCTGCGAGTACGCGACGGCGGCGCCGACGAACGCGGCGAACAGCGGGTGCGGGCGGGTGGGCCGGCTCTTGAGCTCCGGGTGCGCCTGGGTGGCCACGAAGAAGGGGTGCAGGTTGCGGTCCAGCTCGACGAACTCGACCAGCCGCCCGTCCGGCGAGGTGCCGGAGATGGTCAGGCCGGCCTTGGTGAGCTGGTCGCGGTAGGCGTTGTTCACCTCGTACCGGTGCCGGTGCCGCTCGCTGACCTCGGTGCTGCCGTACGCCTCGGCGACGATCGAGCCCTCGGCCAGCTTCGCCGGGTACGCCCCGAGCCGCATGGTGCCGCCCAGGTCGCCCCGCCCGGCGACGATGTCCTCCTGGTCGGCCATGGTGGCGATGACCGGGTGCACGGCCTCCTCGTCGAATTCGAGGGAGTTCGCGCCGTCGAGGTTGGCCAGGTGCCGGGCCACCTCGATGGTCATGCACTGCAGGCCGAGGCAGAGGCCGAGCAGCGGGATGCCGTTCTCGCGCGCGTACCGGGCCGTGCCGACCTTGCCCTCGATGCCGCGGACGCCGAAGCCGCCGGGGATCACGATGCCGTCGACGCCGGACAGCGCGGCGGCGGCACCCGCCGGGGTCACGCAGTCGTCGCTGGGCACCCACTTGAGCTGCACCCGGGCGCGGTGGCCGAACCCGGCCGCCCGGATCGCCTCGCTTACCGACAGGTACGCGTCGGGCAGGTCGACGTACTTGCCGACGAGCGCGACGGTGATCGTGTGCCGGGGCTGGTGCACCCGCTCCAACAGGTCGTCCCAGCGGGCCCAGTCGACGTCGCGGAACGACAGGCCGAGCCGGCGCACCACGTACGCGTCGAGGCCCTCCCGGTGCAGCACCTTCGGGATGTCGTAGATGCTCGGCGCGTCCGGCGCGGCGGTGACCGCCTCCCGGTCCACGTCGCAGTACAGCGACAGCTTCTCCTTGACCTTGTCCGGGATCTCCCGGTCGCAGCGCAGCACCAGCGCGTCGGGCTGGATGCCGATGCTGCGCAGCTGCGCCACCGAGTGCTGGGTCGGCTTGGTCTTCAGCTCGCCCGACGGCGCCAGGTACGGCACCAGCGACACGTGCAGGTAGAAGCAGTTGTCCCGGCCCAGGTCGTGGCGGATCTGCCGGATCGACTCCAGGAACGGCAGCGACTCGATGTCGCCGACCGTGCCGCCGACCTCGGTGATCACCACGTCGGGCACCTGGCCGTCGGCGTCCGGGTCGGCCATGCCGCGGATCCGGGCCTTGATCTCGTTGGTGATGTGCGGGATGACCTGCACCGTGTCGCCGAGGTACTCCCCGCGCCGCTCCTTGGCGATCACCGCCGAGTAGATCTGGCCGGTGGTGACGTTCGCCTTGCCGGAGAGGTCCCGGTCGAGGAACCGCTCGTAGTGGCCGACGTCGAGGTCGGTCTCGGCGCCGTCCTCGGTGACGAAGACCTCGCCGTGCTGGAACGGGTTCATCGTGCCGGGGTCGACGTTCAGGTACGGGTCGAGCTTCTGCATCACCACGCGCAGTCCGCGCGCGGTGAGCAGACTGCCCAGGCTGGAGGCGGTGAGGCCCTTACCCAGCGAGGAGGCGACGCCCCCGGTGACGAAAATGTGCCTGGTCGTCCGTGCTGTTGGGGCCAAGGCCTGCTCCCGTGTCGTCCGTAGCGGTCGTGCGAACCGCCGTGCCGATCAGCAGAGTGATCACGCGATCCACGGGATTCCACGGTAACACCATCCGGACCGTGAGCCGGCGTCGCACCCGCTGTCGGCGCACGTGAGGCCGTATCCGGCCGGTGCGCCGCCCGCGGAACGGCCGCTCAGGGGTCAACCGGCGGGGATCTCGGTGGCGGCCGGGGCCGGCTGGGCGGGCACCCGGGGAGCGGGCCGCTCCCCCGCCGCCCGCGGGCGTTCGGGGTCGCGCTCCCCGCCCTCGGAGGTCGCGGCGCCGTCCGAGGTCGCGGCGCCGTCCGCGGGAGCCGCATCGTCCGCGGGAGCCGCATCGTCCACGGGAGCCGCGCCGCCGCCGCCCGGGCCGCCGTCCGGAGGGGTCGCGCCGACCTCGCCGCCGGGACGCCCGCTGTCGGGCACCGTGCGGTCGGTGGAGTGGTCGAGCACCCGCAGCGCCGACAGGGCCGCCATCGGCACCACGAGGGCCGCCGCCGCGCCCGCCACGTCCAGCGCCGACCCGCCGAGGAGGCCGCCCAGCCCGACGGCCACGCCGGTGCCGGCCATCGCCGCCCGGATCGCCGGGTAGATGCCGAACAGCCGCATCAGCCCGCCCCACGGCTGGAGCAGCGCGAGCCAGACCAGCGCGGCCCCGGCCAGGGCCAGCACGGTCAGCGGGCTGTTCACCAGCGTCTGGATGTTGGAGCTGCTGGAACGGTGCACGGTGAGCCCACCGGTGCCGTCGCCGACAGCGGCCAGGAACCGGCCCAGGCTGCCCCGCTCGTCCGCCGGACGGCCCAGGTCGACCAGGGCGAACCCGACGGTGACCGCCAGCGCCGCCATGGTGGCCCAGGCCAGCCGGCTCACCGTGAGCCAGCCGCCGCTGCAGATCGCGGCCGCGACGCTGACCCCGGCGGTGAGCGCGATCGCGCCGATCGAGTCGGCGCCCAGGTACGGGCTGCCCACGATCACCACGGCCAGCCCGCCGACTGTCACCATCACCATCGGCCGCCAGCCCCGGCGGAACCGCTGGGCGAGCCAGCCCCCGCACAGCAGCGCCCCGGCGATGAACACGCCCAGCCCGACGGTGCCGAGCCCGGCGTACCGGCCGCCCTCCAGCGCCGAGTAGCCGACCACGCCGTTGAGCTGCAACCGGGAGCCGGTGAGCACGTCCACGCCGACGACGAGCGTGGCCAGCCCGGCGACCGCGCCGAGCGGACCGAGCGTGCGCTCGTGCCCGGGAGTGAACCGGACCGTGGCGGTGCCGCCGACGATGAGCAGCGCGGTCACCGAGGCGTACCAGAGGCCGGCGTGGTCCCCACGCCACCAGGGCACGGCGTCGGCGAGCAGCGCCGCGGGCACCGCCAGCGCGGCGGCGATCAGCAGCAGCTCCACCACCGCGACGATCCGCTGGGACACCGGTTCCGGCCCGTGCGGACCGGCGAGCCGGCGGGCTCGGCGCAGCAGCGGCAGCACCGCCACCGCGAGAGCGATCTGGGCGGCGGCGAGCAGCGTGAAGAACCAGCCGGCGACGCGTCGCTGGGCGGCCGCCTCCCGGTCCGCGTCGGCCGGCGCCTCGATCGCGGCCCGCAGGTCGTCCGGCCGGTCGTCGACGGTCACCGCGGGCCGGCCGAGGAACGCCCGGTCCGGCATCGGCTTGTCGAGCACGGCGAGCACGGTCGGGGCCAGGTCGATCAGTTGCAGGTAGCCGGACCGGGCGGTGCTGGGTGAGGTCAGCCAGCCGC
The DNA here is from genome assembly GCF_030519385.1 of Micromonospora sp. C28ISP2-4. Taxonomy (NCBI): domain Bacteria; kingdom Bacillati; phylum Actinomycetota; class Actinomycetes; order Micromonosporales; family Micromonosporaceae; genus Micromonospora; species Micromonospora sp. C28ISP2-4. Next base: position 27,805 of record NZ_JAUMKG010000011.1, read on the forward strand.
CCTCCCAGCCGGGGCCGTCAGCGATGGCGACGTGCAGCCGGGACGGGGAGTCGGTGTCGGACACGCCGGCGACGAGCACCAGCGAGCGTGGCGGCCGGGCGGCGAGCACCTGGGCCAGCCGGGCGTCGGCCTGCCGCGCCTGGGCGGCCCGTACGACCGGATCGTCGTCGTCGACGGTGCCGACGTCGACGACGCTCAGCACGCAGGAACCGAGCAGTTCCGCCGGGTTCTCGGGGAGCGACGGGGCGTACCTGTCGACCCGGCCGAACGGGCGGGCGGCGGCCACGGCGGCGCCCGGCCCGACCGCCACCGAGCAGCGCACCGACTCGGCCAGCGCGCCGGGCGTCGCGCCCCAGGACAGCTGCTCCTGGTTGTGCACCACGGCGCTGGCCTGGTCGGGCAGATTCGCGCCGATGCCGTCGGGCCGCTCGATCGTCACACCGGTGGCCGGGCAGCCACCGCCCGGCCGGCCGCCGGGCCAGGCGGCGAAGTTCCCCGCGCCGAGCGTGAGCCAGCCGTCCACCGGGCACGTGGGGCGGTGCGCGGAGCGCACCGAGAGCGACCCGATCGCGCCCTGCTCGGCCATCCGCCACAGCGTCGGCGTGTTCTCCGGGTCGACGTCGTCCCACCGCAGGCCCGCCGCGCCGACGAGCACCACGAAGTCGGCGTTCGGCCGGGTCGCGCCGTCGTCCGGACGGGCGGACAGCGCGGTGATGCCCAGTGCCACCACGACCAGGGTCAGCAGCACCGGGGTCAGTCTGCGCAGCATCAGCGGTTCCCGGTCGAGAGCTGGGGTGTCAGCTCGGCGTAGAGGCCGGCGAGCGCGGCCACGGTGTCCGCCTCGGTGGGCCAGGTCGCGGCCCGAGCCAGGCCGCGACGGCCCAGGTCGGCCCGGCGTACGGGGTCGTCGAGCAGGTCGCGCACCGCCGCGTCGACGGCGTCCACGTCGCCGGGCGGCACCAGCACGGCCGCGTCGCCGACCAGGTCCGGCAGCCCGCCGACGGCGGTCGCGACGAGCGGCACGCCCGCCCGCAGCGCCTCCTGCGCGAACAACTGGCGGGCCTCCCAGTCGCTCGTCACGACCGCGAGGTCGGCGGCGCCCAGCAGGTCCGCCACGTCGCCGCGGTGCCCGAGCAGCGTCACCGGCGCGCGGGCGGCGGAGATCCGGGCGGCCAGCGGCAGGTACGCCGGGCCACTGCCCGCGATCACCACGAGCGGGGCGGGGGTACGGGTCCGCCAGCGGGCGGCGGCGTCGATCAGCACGTCGTACCGCTTCTGCGGGTGCAGGCGGCCCACCGAGAGGATCAGCGGGCGGTCGGCGGCGACGCCGAACTCGGCGCGTACCGCCGTGCGGCGGCGGCGCGGCGCGGGCAGCGCCGGCGCGGCGACCGGGGCCAGACGGGCGTCGGCGGCGCCGAGCGCGGCGGCGCGGTCGACCAGGTCGGCGGAGGCGCCCAGGGCGACCCGGACGGAGCGGGCCACGACCCGCTCGACCAGCCGGGACACCGCGCCGCGCATGCCACCGGCGAGGACCGCGTTGTGCCAGGTGACGACCAGCGGCGCGGCGGGACGGGCGAGTGCGGCGACCAGCCCGGCGCGCAGCCCGTGCGCGTGCACCACGTCGACGGGCGTGTCCGCTAGCGTCCGGCGCAGCGCGGTCACCGCGCGCGCGTCGCCCGGCGTGGGGCTGGCCGGGATCTCCACCGGCGCGAACCGGGCGCCGGCGCCGGTGAAGCCGAACTGTTCCTCGGTGGCGGCCGGGCCGCAGACCAGCACGGACGCGCCGGCCTCGGTCAGCCCTCGGGTGATCGAGCGCACGTGCTGCCCGACCCCGCCGGTGCTGGAGGCGAGCACCAGGGCCACCGACCCGGGCCAGCGCGGTGCCGGCGAGGCGTCCGTCATGAGGAAACGGTCTCCCTTCCGTCGCCCCGCTCGCCGGGGTGCTGCTGCGCCGGCGGGCCGTCGTCCCCGCCGGCCGGGCGTCGCCGGCGCAGCCGGCGGGTCACGGTCGCGAGCAGCGGCCGCAGGTCGCGGGCGTCGGTCAGCCAGGCGACGGCGAGGAACAGGACACCGACCACGACCCCGGACAGCATGCCCTGCGCGAGGGCCCACGGTGTCGTCGGGGTGCCGTCACCGAGCCCGGCGAGTCCCGACGCGACGGCCGCCCCGCCGGCTCCGGCGACCACGGCGGCGAGCAGCCCGGCGGCGCCGGCACGGCCGACCCCGGCGAGGGCCTCGCCGCCCGCGGCCCGCCGGACCGCGGCGATCAGCAGCGCGCCGAGCAGCAGCATGCCGGCCGAGGACGCCAGCGTCACGGCGAGCACCCGGTCGGCCAGCGGTGCCACCTGGGCGGACAGGACGGCCAGCACGGGCACGCTGAGCCAGCCGACCGCGGTGGCGACGGTGGCCGCGCGGGTCTCGCCCCGGGCGTACAGCGCGCGGGTGAGGACCGCGAACAGGCCGTAGCCGACCAGGCCGGGCGCGAACCCGGCGATCCCGGCCGCCGCGGTACGCGCGTCCAGGGGGTCGGAGAAGAAGAAGTGCCCGACCGGGATCGCGGTGCCGACGAGCGCGGCGGCGCCGAGCAGGCTGAGCAGCACGACCCCGCGTACCGCCGGGGCCAGGGTCTGCCGGTAGGCGCCCTCGTCGCCGGTGGCCCGGGCCGCCACGAGCGTCGGGTACGCGGCCACCGCCAGCGGCACCGCCAGCACCGCCCAGGGCAGGAAGTAGACGGTCTGGGCGAGGTTGTAGACGCTGACGTCGGCGGTGCGGCCGTAGGTGACCTGGTTGAGCGCGACCACCAGGGCGACCTGCTGGGCGGCCACTGTCACCGCCCCGGCGACCACCAGACCGCCGACCCGGGCGCGGGCGTCGGCCGGGAAGCGGTACCCCGGCCGGATCCGCAGCCGCAGGCGGCGTACCGGGATCAGCAGCGACAGCGAGAGCACGACCACGCCGAGCGTGGTGCCGGCGGACAGCAGCAGCTCGCCGCCGCGACCGGCCTCCCCGATCGTGGCCAGCCGCCCCTCGGCCGCGGTGAACCCGAGGTAGACGGCGATGACCGTGACGCTGGACAGCAGCGGCGCGATCACCGGCCAGGCGAAGCGGCGGTGCGCCTGGAGCACACCGGTCAGCACGATCCCCACGCCGTACAGCGGCAACTGCGGCGCGAAGACCCGCAGCATCCGCGCGCCTGATGCCTGCTGGGCCTGGCTGAGACCGTTCCCGATCAGGCCCGGCAGCGGGTCGGCGAACACCGCCAGCAGCACCGCCAGCGGAACCAGCAGGCTCAGCGTCCAGGTCAGCAGCGCGCCGGTGGTCGCGGCCACCGCGCGCCGGTCACCCGCCTCGACGGCACCGGCCAGCAGCGGTACGACGAGACTGGCGAGCGCCCCACCGGCGACGATCTCGAAGATGAAGTTCGGGACGTAGTTCGCCACCAGGTAGGCGCCGCCGAGATCGGTGGGGCCCAGCATCCAGGTGAACACGGCGGTACGGCCGAAGCCGGCGAGCCGGCTGAGCACGGTGAGGACGGCGATGAGGGCGGCCGCCCCGGCGACGCGGCCGGCGGCGGCGAGAGGAGCCGGTTTCGTCACGTCAGTCCGGGAGCCGGCCCAGCTCGTCGAGGTGCCGCAGCCCCGGGGTCCGCGCGATGACCTGGGTGAAGCTGACCTTCTCGCTGGCGGCGGTGAGCGCGGCGAGCACGGCCAGCACGCCGGCCCGGCCCAGCGGCCCGGTACGCGCGGCCAGACTCACCCCGAGCAGTGCGCCGAGCGCGTTGGCGCCGCTGTCGCCCACCATCACCCGCTCGCCGAGGTCGTCGCCGACCAGCGCGGCCGACGCGCCCACAGCGCCCGCGGCGACGCCGCCGTACGGGCCGGCGGTCAGCGGCGCGCCGAGCAGCATGCCGGACTTCAGCGCCCGGCCGGGCCGCAGGTCGAGCAGGTTGACCAGGTTCGCGGTGCCGGCCACCACGCCGGCGCCGAGCAGCACGTCGAGCCCTCGGCCGAACGCCCCGGCCCGCTGGCGGCGCGGGTGCGCGGCGACCCGCCGGTCGGCGGCGAGCAGCGCGGCGGCGCCCAGCCCGGCCACGCCCACTCCGGCGACCTTGACCATCCCGGCGGTGACCTGACCCTCGCGCAGCGCGGCGAGATGCCCGGCGAACCCCTTTGCGGCCTTCTGTTCGGGGCGCGCGCCGACCACGTCGTCGTAGAGGCCGACAGCGCCCGCGCCGAGCCCGGCGACGAGCGCGGCGGCGCCGGCCGGGGCGCTACCGGCACCCAGCGCGGCCCCGGTGGCCGCGCCGACGGCCAGGGCCGGCCCGGCGGCCAGGGTCACAGTGCGGCCCCGGTAGTTGGTGCGCTCCAGCGCCGGCCCGCCCGGCGACGTGCGCGTCTGGCGCAGCACGTAGCGGGCGGCCAGCGCGCCCGCGCCCACTGCCAGCAGCCGACCCAGTCTCACGGGACCTCCTCGATCCGGACTTCGAACGCGACGCGGCACGGACCGGGCGGCCCGGAGCGGTCACCGGGGCAGTGTAGGCACCCGGGAGGTGGCGTTGTCGCCCACGCCGTACTGGCCGGTCTTCTTCTCGGTGAGCTGCTGCGCCAGGGCGAGGCTGGTGCCCAGCTGACCCTGCACGGTGTTGGCGTTGTCGACGGTGGAGATGGTCTGCGACAGCACCGGGTCGCCGCGCACCACGGAGACCAGGTTGCCGCCGGTCGAGCCCATGCCGGCGACCACGAGCGCGCCGGCCCGGTCGAACTGCTCGGCGATCTTCACCACCGACTCGTCCTTCTTCGCCGAGTCCTTGTCCACGTACGGCTGGCCGGTGACCATCACCACCGCCTCGGCGGCGGTGGAGATCCGGTCCGCCGGGGTGAGGTAGCCGGCGGTGGCGTACTGCTCCAGCACGGCGCGCCGGTCGGCCTCGCTGACCGGCGGGCTCCCGGCCGGGCGGTCCACCAGCACGTTGGCCAGCAACGCGCTGGACGTCTCCACGCCGTGCCCGTTGCCGGGCAGGTTGCCGGTCGGGGCGCTGTTCGGCCGGGCGGCGGTGACCGCCAGTTCCAGCAGGTTGTTGTTGCTGTCCGGGTTGACGAACTTGTCCTGCACGTCGATGCGGCCGGTGACGTCGGCGCCGGCGGTCTGGAGCATCTTCACCACGCCCTCGGCCTGGTCCCGGCCGCTGGGCAGGGTGAGCACCAGCACGCGGCGGCCGGTCAGCTTGCCGGGCAGCACGAGCTGGGCCATCTCGGCGGCGAATTCCTCCTCGGTCTCCAGCTGCTTCTGCATGCTGTTGACCGACTGGCGCATCAGCGAGTTGTCCTTGCGCAGGCCGTTGACGTTCTCCCGGAGCGAGTCGGCGACCGGCCCGTTGAGGGCGGCTGTGCCGACCACCAGGCCGATCGCCAGCGCCAGGAACACCGCGGTCAGGGACACCACGTGGTAGCGAAAGTTGATCACGCTTGCAGCCTCTTGATCGTCGGGGAGCTAGAAGAGCTGGCCGAGCTGGAACACGAAATTGTCCCACCATTCGGAGACCACGCCCAGATACGCCTTCCCGACGGTGGAGACCGCCACCGCGGAGGCCATCGCGGCCACCGCCGACAGGACCAGCAGCAGCAGCGACGACCCGGAGATGCTCTGCCGGTAGAGCCGGCTGACGCCCTTGGCGTCGACCAGCTTGCCACCGACCTTCAGCCGGGTCAGGAACGTCGACGCCATGCCGCCGCGCCCCTTGTCGAGGAACTCCACCAGGGTGGCGTGCGTGCCGACCGCCACCAGCAGCGAGGCGCCCTTCTCGTCGGCCAGCAGCATGGCCAGGTCCTCGCTGGTGGCCGCCGCCGGGAAGGTGATCGCCGGTACGCCGAGCCCGTTGACCCGGGCCAGGCCCGGCGCGCGCCCGTCCGGGTAGGCGTGCACGATCACCTCGGCGCCGCAGCGCAGCACGTCGTCGGTGACCGAGTCCATGTCACCGATGATCATGTCCGGGGTGTAGCCGGCCTCGACCAGCGCGTCGGCGCCGCCGTCCACGCCGATCAGCACCGGCTTGAACTCCCGGATGTACGGGCGCAGCACGTCCAGGTCGGCCTTGTAGTCGTAGCCGCGCACCACGATCAGGCAGTGCCGGCCCTGGATCTGGGTCTGGATCTCCGGTACGCCGACGCCGTCGAGCAGCAGGTCGCGTTCCTGCCGCAGGTAGTCCATCGTGTTGGCGGCGAACGCCTCCAACTGCACCGACAGGCCCTCCCGAGCGTCGGCCATCGACTTGGCCACGGTCTCGGCGTCCTGCAACGAGCCGTGCGCGACCGGCTCGTCGCCGACGAAGACGGTGTTGCCCTCGATGCGGACCCGGTCGCCCTCACGGACCTGTTCGAAGACGCTCTCGCCGAGATCGTCCAGCAGCGGGATGCCGGCCGAGATGAGCACCTCCGGCCCGAGGTTGGGATAGCGGCCGGAGACCGACGGCTTGGCGTTCAGGACCGCCGCCACACCCACCGCGACGAGCGAGTCGGCCGCCACCCGGTCCAGGTCGACGTGGTCGATGACCGCGATGTCGCCGGGTCGCAGGCGCCCGACCAGCCGTTTCGTCCGGCGGTCGAGGCGCGCGGTGCCGACGATGGAGCCCGGCTCCGGGTTCCGGCTCCGGCGCAGTGTGGGTAGACGCATCGTGACCATCCTGGCATGTGAGGCAGGTTTTGCTGTCGCGACATGCCTGAGCAGGGCCGCCTACCCAGGGAAGCACACCGGAACCCGCGCCGGTGTGCTTGCGCTCACAATAGGGGCGTCACGGACGCCTTTCCTTGGCCGCCACGGCCAGGAGCTCCTCGGCATGGGCGATACCCAGATCGGAGTCCGGCAAACCGGCGAGCATCCGGGCCAGTTCCCGGGCGCGCTCGGTGTCCTCCACCACGCGCACCCCGCTGGTGGTGACCGCTCCCCCGGTGTCCTTGGCCACCACCAGGTGCCGGTCGGCGAACGCGGCGACCTGTGGCAGGTGTGTGACCACGAGCACCTGGTGGCTGCGGGCCAGCCGGGCCAGCCGGCGGCCGATCTCGACCGCGGCCTGGCCGCCGACACCCGCGTCGACCTCGTCGAACACCAGCGTGGGCGGGCCGCCGGAACCGGCGAAGACCACCTCGATGGCCAGCATCACCCGGGACAGCTCGCCGCCGGAGGCGCCCTTCTGCAACGGCAGCGCCGGCGCGCCCGGGTGCGCCAGCAGCCGCAACTCCACCTCGTCGGCGCCGTCCGCGCCGACGCCGGCTTCCACGCCGTTGACCGGCAGGCTCGGCTCGGACCGGCCCGCCGGGCGCGGCAGCACCGCCACCTCGATGCGGGCGTGCGGCATGGCCAGCCCGGCCAGCTCGACTGTGACCTCCTCGGCGAAGCGGACCGCCGCCTCCCGCCGGGACGCCGAGACCCGGCCGGCGAGGTCGGCCACCTCACCGGCGAGCCGGGTCGCCTCGCGGTCCAGCTCGTCCAGCAGCTCGTCGGAGGTGTCCAGATCGGACAGCCGGGTCCGGGCCCGCTCGGCCCACGCCACCACGCCGTCGACGTCGTCGGCGTACTTGCGGGTGAGCGCACGCAACGCGGCCCGCCGCTCGTAGACGGTCTGCAGGCGGGCCGGGTCGGCGTCCAGCGCGGCCAGGTAGGCGGACAGTTCCGCGGCCACGTCGGTGACGAGCGTGGCCGCCTCCTCCAGCCGGGCCGCCAGCTCGCCCAGTGCCGGGTCGGTGCCGGCCTGCGCCTCCAGCGTGCGCCGCGCGGTGCCCAGCAGCGCCGTCGCGTCCGGCGTCTCGTCGGTCGCCTCGACGCCGCCGGCCACGCACTGCTGCGCCACCTGCGCGGCGGTGCGCAGCCCCTCGGCGTGCTCCAGCCGCTGCGCCTCGGCCTTCAGCTCGGCGTCCTCCCCCGGTTGCGGGTCGACCCGGGTGATCTCGTCCAGGCCCAGCCGCAGCAGGTCGGCCTCCTGGTTGCGCTCGCGGGCGTTGCGCCGCCGGTCGGCCAGGTCGTCGACGACAGTGCGCCACCGGGCGTACGTCTCGCGCAGCGCGTCGAGCAGCTTCTCGTGCTCGGGACCGGCGAACCGGTCGAGCGAGGCGCGCTGCTCGGCCGGGCGCAGCAACCGCAGTTGGTCGGACTGGCCGTGCACGGCGAGCACCTGCTCGCCGACCTCGCCGAGCGTGGACACCGGCATGGCGCGCCCGCCCAGGTGCGCCCGGGAGCGGCCCTCGATGGTGACGGTGCGGCTGAGCAGCAGTGAGCCGTCCTCGTCGGGCTCGCCACCGGCGTCGAGGATGCGGGCGTGCACCGCCTCGGCCACCCGTCCGCTCAGGCGCACCCGGCCCTCCACCGCCGCGCGGCCCGGCTGGGCGCGCACCCGGCCGGCGTCGGCGCGGCCGCCGAAGAGCAGGCCGAGGCCGGTCACCACCATGGTCTTGCCGGCGCCGGTCTCGCCGGTGATGACGTTCATCCCCGCGGCCAGCGGCAGCGTCGTGTCCTCGATGACGCCCAGTCCGGTGATGCGCAGCTCTTCCAGCACAGCACCCGACAGTAGCCCCGCCGTGTGACAGTTGACCAGCCGGCAGGGCCGGGCGTCGGCACCCGTACAGTTCAGCCCCGTGCTGGAGGAGATCGGCCTGACCCCGGACGAGGAGGAGCTCTACCGCTGCCTGGTCAGGGCGAACACGGCCCGCGTCGGTGAGCTCGCGCAGCGGCTGGGGCGACCCCGCGCGGAGGTCGTCGCCCGGCTGGACGCCTTGCGGGACAAGGGTCTCGTGCTGCCGACCGGCCCGGAGCCGGACGCGCCGCTGCGGCCCCTGGCGCCGGACGTGCCGCTCGGCGAGGCGCTGCTGCGCCGCCAGTCGGCGCTGGAGGAGGCCCGCGCCGCGGTCAGCCGGCTCGCCGAGGACTACCGGGCCGGGATGCGCCGCCACGACGCCGCGCACCTGGTCGAGGTGGTCACCGGCGCGCGGGCGCTGCGGGAACGGCTGCGTGAGCTGCAGAACGGCGCGCGCGAGGAGGTGCTCTGGTTCTGCCGGGCGAACCCGCTGGCGATGCCCGGCCCGGAGAACGTCGAGGAGTTCGACGCGCTGGCCCGCGGCGTGCGCTACCGGGCCATCTACGAACGGGCGATGCTGCTGGAGCCGGGCGCGCTGGCCGACGTGGAGCGGGGCGTACGCGCCGGGGAACAGGCCCGGGTGCTGGACCGGCTGCCGGTTCGACTGGCCGTGGTGGACGGTCGTACCGCCGTCTGCCCGCTGGTGCCCGACCGCGACGGCGGGGAGCCCACGGCAGCGGTGATCGGCCGCAGTCAGCTGCTGGACGCGCTGGTAGCGCTCTTCGAGAGCCACTGGCTGATGGCGACGCCGCTCGGCACGCCGGCCGACCGGGCGGCCACCGGCTACCAGCCCGACGGCGACGAGGCGCGGCTGCTGTCGCTGTTCGTCGCCGGGGTGCCGGACAAGTCGATCGCGTCACAGCTCGGGGTGAGCCGGCGTACCGTGCAGCGCCGGCTCGCCGACCTGATGGCCGCCGCCGGTGTGGACACCCGGCCCGGACTGGCGTTCCAGGCCGCCCGGCGCGGCTGGATCTGACCGGGGCCGGGGCGGGACGGCCCCAGGACCGCCCCGCCCCGGCGTCTCACCGCAGCCCGTACGCGTCGATCACGGTCTGCGTCACGGTGCTGCCGGACCGGTCCCGCGCGGAGACCCGCAGCGACACCGAGCCGCGCCCGGCCGGCATCTCGGCGGTGAACCGGGTGCCGGAGCCGCGCACCGGCGCCGTGCGCCAGGTGCGTCCGCCGTCGAACGACACCTCGGCGCGTACCGTCGTGCCGGTCGGCGCGGGCAGGCCAGCCGGGTGGCGCAGCGTCAGCCCGACCGCGTGCTTCCGCTTGCCCGGCACCTCGCCACGCAGGTCGGCCGGCACCCGGTAGTCGACCTGGAGCAGCGGCAGCGGCCGGGCCGCGTCCCCGGCCGGGCGGGCCGAGGTGAACTCCCACGCCGTCTCGGTACGGGTCGCCCACCGCCATTCCGCCGACGACCGGGCCGTGGTCACGTCGAGGCGGTAGCGGGCCGGACCGGCGGTGGCAGGCACCGGCGCCCAGCCGGCGGACAGGTCGGCGATGTGCCGCCCGTCCCGGCTGACCCGGCGGGTCACCGCGTCCTGCTCCTCCGACCGGTTGTCCACGCCGGCGTGACCGTCGGCGTCGACGAACTCGGCTACCCGCAGGTCGAGCGTGTCACCGGTCCGGCTCGGCGCGGCCGCACCGGCGGGCACGGCGGGACGCACCAGCGGCGCGTGCCACGACTCGGTGGTCCGGTCGGTGGGCGCGTAGCGCCGGGGCCGGTCGGACAGGCCGCCGGTCAGCGTCCCCATGCTGGAGAACATCAGCCGGTGCAGCACCCGGTGCTGCCACCACGAGTCACCGGAGCTGACGTACTCCCGGCGGGTCGTCCCGGTACGCACCATCCGCTGGTCGTCGTTCCAGGAGAACTCCTGCCAGGGCCGCCACCCGAACCGCTGCTCGGTGGCCCAGTCCAGGCCGCCGGTGTCGCCGTAACGCGCGGTCACCTCGGCGGTGTTGGCGGCGGTGACCCGGTGGAAGATCCGCTCCGGCACGCGGCCCTTCGACACCTGGAACACGTCGTAGAGGTACGGGCTGTCCACGGTGAGCGTCAGGTCGACGCGGGCCCGGCCGGTACGCGCCGCCGCGAGCAGCCGCTGCCCGTCGTCGTACGCCACCGCGAGCGCCGGCGCCGGGAGCCGGTCCCCGGTCGGACGCCACACCGTCCACGCGCTCTGGTCCGCCGGCCGGACGATCAGCACCGCCTTCGCGCCGGCCGCCGCCGCGGCTGCCACCTGCTCCTCCTCGGACCGGTCGGCGGACGCGGTGAGCAGCGCCGCCGCGCCCCGCACCCCGGCCAGCTCGCCCGGCGCGCCGGTGCCGGCCGCGACGAGGCGCAGCCGCTGCCGGCCGGCCGGGGCCGGCGACTGACCCATCAGGTTGACGTCGAGGGCACCGGACACGCCGCTGACGTCGATGTCGACCATCGGCGCGACGAGCTGCCAGCGCGAGGAGAACTCGAACTCGCCGCGGCGCACCTGCCGGGTCGGGGTGACGTTGAGCTGCTGCACGGTGCTGAACGTCATCACGCCGTGGTCGACCTGCCGGCCGTTTCCGAACACCCGGTGCTGGTAGAAGCTGAGGACCGCCCGCTGCTCGGCGGGTTTCGGCGTCTCGATCCGTACCGGTGTGCCGCGCCGCGGGTCGAGCACCACGGTGAGGTCCCGGTCCACTGTCAGCTCCGGGTCGGTGACCAGGGTGAGCTGCTCGTCCAGCGGCGCGCCGTGCTCGATCAGCGCGTGCAGCAGGTACGGGCCCTCCTCCACCTGGACCTGCCACTCGTCGCCGCCGCCGAGCCAGCCCAGCGCGTCCGGCTCCGGGTGCTCGCCGAACAGCGTCACCACCGGCGCCGGTCCGGGCCGCCCGGCCGGGTCCAGCGCGCGCAGCGTCACCGTGTGCTGCGGGCCGCTGAGCGTGAGCCCGACCGCGGTGCGCACCGTCACGCCGTCCGTGCCGGTGGCCGCCAGCCAGCCGCCGTGCGGGCCCCGGTCCAGCCGGGCCGGGTCGGCGCGCAGCGGCACGTCCACGCCGCCGCCGGCCGGCACCGTCACCGTGCCGGCGTCGAGCGTCAGGCCGTCGGTCTCGGCCGCGCCGCTGTCCAGGTTGCGCAGCTCCAGCGCCAGACGCAGCGTCTGCGCGGCGGCGGTGCCGTTGACGTAGCGCACCGTCCGGGTGGCGGCCGGCGCGCCGGTGGTCAGCCGGCCGAAGTCGGCGGTGGCGGTGCCGTACACCCGCTGGCGCAGCGCGCGGGCCACGTCGACCCGCCCGGCGCCCTGCTCGAACACCGTCGCGCCGGCGCTCGGCCGGGTGGTGCTGACCAGCGCGTCCTTGAGCTGCCCCGCGCTCCACCCGGGATGTTCCTGCGCCAGTACGGCGGCGGCGCCCGCGACGTGCGGCGTGGCCATCGAGGTGCCCGAGGCGCGCGTGTAGGCGTCGTCAACAGGCGTACCCATCGTGGTGCCGGCGGCGCGGGCGGCGACGATGCCGACGCCGGGCGCGGTGATCTCCGGCTTCAGGCCGTTGTCGCCCAGCCGCGGGCCGCGGCTGGAGAAGTCGGCGAGCACGTCGTCGCGGTCGACCGCGCCGACGGTGAGCGCGGCGGTGGCCGCGCCGGGCGAACCGACGCTGCGCGGCTCCCCGTCGTTGCCGGCGGCGATCACGAACAGCGCGCCGGTTTCGGCGGTGAGGTCGTTGACGGCCTGGCTCATCGGGTCGGTGCCGTCGGTGGGCGCGCCGCCGAGGCTCATGCTGACCACCTTCGCGCCGGAGCGCGCGGCCCACTCCATGCCGGCGATGATGCCGGAGTCGTAGCCGGAGCCGGAGTCGTCGAGCACCTTGCCGACCAGCAGCCGCGCGCCCGGTGCGACGCCCTTGCGCAGCCCCGCCGAGGCCGCGCCGCTGCCGGCGACGGTGGCCGCCACGTGGGTGCCGTGGCCGTGGCCGTCCCGGGCGCTGCCGCCGCCGGTGAAGTCGCGCGCCTCGGCGATCCGGCCGGCCAGATCGGGGTGGCCGGCGTCCACGCCGGTGTCGAGCACCGCGACCCGTACCCCGGCGCCGTCGCGGCCGGCCGCCCACGCGGCGGGCGCGCCGATCTGCGGGACGCTGTGTTCCAGCGCCACCCGGGCCCGCCCGTCGAGCCAGACGCGCTCCACGCCCGCGCCGAGCCGGACCGCTCCGGCGCCCGCGGCGCGGGCCTGCGGCGCCGCCCGCAGCGACGTCCACAGCGCACCCAGGTCGTCCTTGTCGACCCGCAGCGCGGCGCCGTTGATGCTGGACAGCGGACGGGACTCGGCGGCGACGGCGAGCGGGCGAACCCGTCCCGCGGCCGGCTCCCGGTAACGCACGATCAGCGGCAGCGCCTTCTGGCCCGCGTCGCCGTAGCCCTGCTCGGCCAGTTCCTGCACGTCGAACAGGTCCGGGTCGAGCACGCCCGCCGACACGTACGGCACGACGTCGGCGGGAAGCACCCGCAGCCCGCCGTCGGCCTGCGTGGTCTGGAAGACGATCCGGTCGCGGCCCGGGCCGGGGTGGACCGTGGCGGCGATCCGGCCCGGCGCGGCCCGGACCAGCTCGACCTGGTCGCCGGTGATCAGCGTGACGCGGGCGGGCGGCGCGCCCGGGGCGGATGTGCCCGGGGGCGGGCCGGCGGGCCGGGCGGGCGGTACGGCGGACGCCGGTACGGCGAGCCCGACCACCAACGCCCCGGCCGCGCCGGCGGCGAGCCAGCGGGGGAACCGGTGCATGTGACGCTCCTCTACTCCGAGGCCGACCTCGTAAGGCCGGCGATCGGAGTCTGCGACGGCGTCCGCTGCCGGGTCACCGGGTAGGGGCCGCCGCACCGGCGACATGTCGCCAGGTGGACACGAGCACGACGGGGTGGAGGCCGGGACGCCGGAGACCGTGTCGCCCAGCTCGCGTGCCGCCGCTTCCTCCGGCGGCGGCCCTGCGACCTGTCGGCCCGGCCGGGGTCGACACCCGACCGGACACGGCGTGCCGGTCCGCCCGCCGCGGCCGGCTCACGACGCTCCGGCGTCCCGACCGTCGCGGTCCCGACCACCCCCTGGCCGAGCCCGCGACAGGTGGGCCGCATCCCGAAGCGGCGGGCCTCACCGCCGCGCCCGGACTCACCTCTCGCGGCCCGTCCGCCCACCGTAACGCGCGCACGCGCCGGGACCGGTGGGCCGAACGGAGATTTCCGCTGAGCCGCTGGTCAGCGACGGTTGCCCCGCCAGCCCTGGACGGGAAGGTCGAACTTGGCCACCAGCCGGTCGGTGAACGGACGGGCCCGCAGCCGCACGATGCGCACCGGCAGCGTGCCCCGGCGCACCGTGACCCGGGCGCCGGGCGGCAGGTCGTAGACGCGCCGCCCGTCGCAGCAGAGCACCGCCAGGGTGGTGAACGGGTCGACGGTGATGACGAACGTCGACGTGGGCGCGGTCACCAGCGGGCGGCTGAACAACGCGTGCGCGCTGATCGGCACCAGCAGCAGCGCCTCCACCTCGGGCCAGACCACCGGCCCGCCGCCGGAGAACGCGTACGCGGTCGAGCCGGTCGGGGTCGCGCAGATCACGCCGTCGCAGCCGTACCGGGACAGCGGCCGGCCGTCCACGTCGACGAGCAGCTCCAGCATCTGGGCGCGTTCGCCCTTCTCCACGCTGATCTCGTTGAGCGCCCACGACTCGATGGTCGGTCCGCCCTCGAACTCGGCGGTGACGTCGAGGGTGAGCCGTTCGTCCACCGTGTAGTTGCGGTCGACCACGTCACGCACGGCGGTGTCCAGGTCGTCGATCTCCGCCTCGGCGAGGAAGCCGACCTTGCCGAGGTTGATGCCGAGCAGCGGCACCTTGGCCGGGCGGGCCAGCTCGGCGGCGCGCAGGAACGTGCCGTCCCCGCCGAGCGCGAACACGATCTCGGCGCCCTCGGCGGCCTCCGGGCCGGTCACCGGCACCACGCCCGGCAGGTCCAGGTCGTCGGCCTCCTCGGCCACCACCCGCACCTCGAACCCGGCGGCGATCAGGTCGGCGGCCACCGCGCGTGCGTGCTCGGTGCTGCGTCGACGGCCGGTGTGCGTGACCAGCAGCGCGGTACGGCTCACCCGGACACCTCCTCGGTCGTGGCCGCCGTCGCGGCGGCGCCCTGCGGGCCGGCGGCCACCACCGCGCGGACCCGCTCCGGATCCGCGGCGGGCGCGTCCCCGCGCAACCATACGAAGAACTCGACGTTGCCGCTCGGCCCGGGCAGCGGGCTGGCCGCCACGCCGGCCAGGCCGAGGCCCAGCCCGGCGGCGGCCGCGGCCACGTCGAGCACCGCCTCGGCGCGCAGCGCCGGGTCGCGCACCACACCCCCGGCGCCGACCCGCTCCTTGCCGACCTCGAACTGGGGCTTCACCATCAGCGCCAGGTCGCCGCCGGGGCCGGTGCACGCGGCGAGCGCGGGCAGCACCAGCCGCAGTGAGATGAACGACAGGTCGGCCACCGTCAGGTCGACCGGGCCGCCGATCGCCTCCGGCGTGAGGGTACGCACGTTGGTGCGCTCGAACACCCGCACGCGCTCGTCGGTACGCAGCGACCAGGCGAGCTGCCCGTAGCCGACGTCCACGGCGACCACCTCGGCGGCACCGCCGCGCAGCAGCACGTCGGTGAAACCGCCTGTCGACGCGCCGGCGTCCAGGCAGCGCCGGCCGGTGACGGTCAGCCCGCCGGGGGCGAACGCGGCGAGCGCGCCGACCAGCTTGTGGCCGCCCCGGGAGACGTACTCCTGCGCCGGGTCCTCGCCGGTGACCAGCAGCGGATCGGCCGGGTCGACCATGGCCGCGGGCTTGCGCGCCTGCACTCCGCGCAGCTGGACGCGACCGGCCTCGACCAGCGCGGCGGCCTGCTCCCGGGAGCGGGCCAGCCCGCGCCGGACGAGTTCGGCGTCCAGCCGGGTACGACGAGCCATCAGGTGTCTCTCCGCCTCTGCTCAGGCCTGGTCGATGGTGGCGAGGGTCTCGCGCAGCGTCTCGTACGCCGCCTCGTACTGGGCGATCTGGTCGGCCGGGGCGAGCGCCTCGGCGTTTGCCATGCCGAGCACCGCGGCGTCCACCGCCGGGTGCCGCGCCTCGCCGACCTCCTCGACCGGCGCGGGGCGTACCCCCGGGGGCGGTCCGGGCCGCGGACCCGGCGGCGGGCCGGGCCGGGGCGCGGTCACGAGCCGGCCGCCTTGCGCCCGGTGGCCTTCTTCGCCGGCGCGGCTTCCGGGGTACGGGAGACGGTGGCCGGCGGCTTCTTCGCGATCGCCTTCTTCGCCACCGTCTTCTTCGCCACCGCCTTGGTCGGCGTCGTCGCGGGGGCCTTCGTCGGCGTCGTCGCGGGGGCCTTCGTCGTCGGCGAGGACTCGGCGGCGGGCGGCCCGCTCTTCGACGGCCCGGCCTCGGACAGCTCGGTCCCGGACGGCGCTGCCTCGGGCGGCTCGGCGCCGGAGGGCTCGGCCGGCGGTGTGGTCGCGCCGGACGGCGCCGCCGCGGTCCCGGCCGGTGCGGCGGCGGGCTCGGACGCTCCGGCGGGCGGCGTCTCGCCCGGCCCGAGGTGGCCGCGCGCCTCGCGCAGCTGCCGCTCCAGGTCGTGCACGCGGCGCGTCAGCTCGGCGACCTCGTCGGCGGTGGCCAGCCCGACCGCGCCCAGCGCCCGGTCCACCTCGAAGCGGACCAGCTTGGTCAGCGACTCCCGGTTCGCCAGGCCGGTCGCCACCAGTTCCTCGGCGAGCGTCTGGAGCTGGGCGGCTGTCGCGCCGCCCTGGCCGACGACGCGCATGACCGCGTCCTGTGCCTTCTTCCGGGGCGCCTCCGTCAGGCCCATGGCCAGCTCGAGGTAGGCGCGCCACGCGTCCTGCATGCCTGAGTCCTTCCGCGGGGCGAGGTGTGCAGGTGCCACGCTACCGGGCACCCCGGACGCTCCATTGCGGTACGGTGCCGGGAACGGCGTGGTTCGTGGTGAGGAGACGATGTGGCCAGCGTGGACGAGTGCCGGCAGGCGTTGCAGGACCTGGCCGCGCGGCTGGACCGCAACGCCGAGGCACAGGGACGCATCGACCTCGACCGCACCCTGGCCTGCCGGATCACCGACCTCGGCACGGCGTTCCACGGGCGGCTGGAGGGTGGCCGGCTGGTCGACCTGGCCGACGGCGACGACCCGAAGGCGAAGATCGCGCTGAGCACCGGCAGCGACGACCTCGTCGCGCTGGTGCACGGCCGGCTCGACGTCATGTCGGCGGTGGCCTCCCGGCGGGTCTCGATCAAGGCGAACCCGTTCGACCTGATGAAGCTCCGCAAGCTGCTCTGACGGCAGCCCGGCGCCTCAGTCGTCGAGACCGAACGCGGCGAGCGCTTCCTCCGCCGCCGGGGACTGTGCCCGCACGCGCGGCCCGGCCGCCGTCGACCAGGCCAGCGCGCAGAGCGCCGCGAGGGCCTCCAGCGGCGCTCCCGCGCCGTCGAGCACGAGGTCCGCGCCGGCCTCCGTCACCGACCAGCCGCCGCCGGTCGCCCGGCCCGGCACCGCCACCACCGCGGCGGGGTCGAACAGACCCGCCAGGTCGAACGAGACGTACGCGGGGCGGCGCTCCTCGGGTGCGGCCAGCAGCTCGGCGGCGTCGCTGACCCCGGTGAGCACCAGCAGGCTGTCCAGTCCGGCCCGGCGGGCGCCCTCGATGTCGGTGTCCAGCCGGTCGCCCACCACGAGCGTGCGCCCGGTTCCGGCCCGCCGCGCGGCGGTGGTGAACAGCGCCGGCTCCGGCTTGCCCACCACCACGTCGGGGTCGCGGCCCAGCGCGGTACGCAGCACCGCGACGAGCGAACCGTTGCCCGGTAGCGGGCCGCGTGGGCTGGGCAGCGTGCGGTCGGTGTTTGTGGCGTACCAGGGTGCGCCCGCCCGTACCGCCAGGGACGCCTCGGCCAGGTCGGACCAGCCGACCTGCGGGCCGTAGCCCTGGGCGACGGCGGCGGGCTCCTCGTCGGCCGTGGACACCGGCCGCAGGCCCATCGCCCGCAGCTCGGCGCGCAGCGCCTCCGCGCCGACCACGAGCACGGCCGCGCCCTCGGGCAGCCGGTCGCGGAGCAGTTCGGCAGTGGCCGCGGCGGAGGTGAGCACCTCCGCCGGCTGAGCCGGAACGCCCATGCCGGTGAGCAGGTCGGCCACCTCGCTGGAGCGGCGGGAGGCGTTGTTCGTCGCGTACGCGACCGCGCGCCCCTCGGCGTGCAGCCGGCCGACCGCCTCGACCGCGCCGGGGATGGGCCGGTCGATCAGGTAGATGACGCCGTCGAGGTCGAAGACGACAAGCGAGTACGCCTCGACCAGCGCGCCGCCCGCCCCGGCGCGGTCGGGTTCTCCCCGATCCGCGCCGGAGGCGGTGTCACCGGCGTACCCGGTCATCGGCGCTCCGCCGCCTCACCCTCGCCGCCCGCGGTGTCACCCGGCGCGGGCCGGTCGTCGCCGTCGGCCTCGTCCGCCGGGGTGGCGGCCGGTGCCTCGGCAGCCGCGGGGGTGCCGGTCGGCGCGGTGCTGGCCGGCGCGGTGGTGGCCGGCGCGGTGGTGGCCGGCGCGGTGGTGGCCGGTTCCTCGTTCGCCGCGACGAAGGTCGGGGTGGTGGCGGTGCTGGTGGCGAGCGAGCCGGCCTCCGTGTCGGTCAGCTCGTCGTCGGCCAGATCGCCGGCGTCACGGTCCCGGTAGCCGGCCCGTGCCGCGTCCCCGCCGGCAGCCGAGGTGATGTCGCCGCCGCCGCTCAGCCGCGCGTCATCCTCGTCGTCGTCATCCTCGTCGTCGTCATCGTCGTCGTCGAGGTCGTCGTCGTCATCGTCATCGTCATCGTCATCGTCGTCATCGTCGTCGAGGTCGTCGTCCTCGTCGTCGTTGGCGGCCTCGGCCGACGGCTCGGACGCGTCCGCGTCGTCCTCCGGCTCGTCGTCGCCCTCGATGACCACGCCGTCCAGTTCCAGCAGTCGCTCGGCGGCGTCGGTCTCCCCCTCGGAGTCGACGTCGGCGGCCCGGGAGAACCACTCCCGCGCCTCCTCGCGCCGGTCCACCGCCAGCAGGGCGTCCGCGTACGCGTAGCGCAGCCGCGCCGCCCACGGCTCGGTCGAGTCGCCGGTCAGCTCGCGCACCTGGAGCATCGCCACCGCGGCGTCCTTCTGCCCGAGGTCGCCGCGCGCCCCGGCGGCGACGATCAGCAGTTCGATCGCGACGGCCTGGTCGAGCTTGTCCCGGTCCGCGCCGCGGAACAGGTCGATGGCCCGCTCCGGCCGGCCCAACGCCCGCTCGCAGTCGGCCAGCACCGCCAGGTGGCTCTGCAGGCCGCTCATCCGGTGGTACGTCCGCAGCTCGGCGATGGCGGTCTGCCACTCACCCGCGTGGTACGCGGCCAACCCGACCGCCTCCCGCACCGCGGCGATCCGCGAGGCGAGCCTGCGAGCCGCCATGGCGTGCGCCAGCGCGAGCGCCGGGTCCTCGTCGATCAGCAGACCGGTCGCGACCAGGTGCCGGGCGACCGTCTCCGCCACCGGCTTGGCGAGGGAGAGCAGCTCGGCCCGGACGGCCGAGTCGAGGTCGCTCGCGACGACCTCGTCGGGCAGCTCCGGCGCCTCACCGGTACGCCCCTCGCCGCGCTCGTCCTGGCGCTCCCGCTGCGGCCCGTAGCTGCCGGTCCGCCGGTCGTCGCCGCCCGGCCGGTCGCCGTAGCCACGGCGCTCACCGTCCCGCTCGCCCCGGTAGCCGCCCGGCCGCCGGTCGTCGCCACGGTCGTCGCGCCGGAAGCCACGGTCGCGGTCGCCGCCACGGAATCCGCCCTCACGGCGGTCGCCGCCTGCGTAGCTGTCGCGGCGGTTGCCGCCCTGGTAACCGCCTTCACGACGGTCGCCGCCCCGGAAGCCGCCCTCGCGGGCACCGCCTTCACGACGGTCTCCACCGCCGAAGCCGCCCTCGTGACGGTCGCCGCCCCGGAAACCACCCTCACGGCGATCACCGCCACGGAAGCCACCCTCACGGTCACCGCCACGGAAACCACCTTCACGACGGTCGCCACCACGGAAACCACCCTCACGACGGTCGCCACCACGGAAACCGCCATCGCGGTCACCGCCGCGGAAGCCACCCTCACGGCGGTCGCCACCACGGAAACCACCCTCACGGGCACCGCCTTCGCGGCGATCCCCGCCGCGGAAGCCACCGTCACGGTCGCCGCCCCGGAAGCCGCCCTCACGGTGGTCGCCGCCACGGAAGCCGCCCTCGCGACGATCCCCGCCCGGACGGTTCCCGCTCCGGAAACCACCCTCGCGGTCGCCGCCCCGGAAGCCACCCTCACGACGCTCGGCACCACGGAAACCGCCCTCGCGACGGTCACCGCCGCGGAAGCCACCGTCGCGGGCGCCGGTCTCGCGGCGGTCGCCGCCACGGAAGCCGCCCTCACGGCGGTCGCCGCCGGCGAAGCCACCTTCGCGACGGTCACCCCCGCGGAAGCCGCCTTCGCGACGTTCACCGCCGCGGAAGCCGCCGTCACGGTCACCGCCGCGGAAACCGCCTTCGCGACGGTCGCCGCCCGGACGGTTCCCACCGCGGAAGCCACCCTCACGGTCGCCGCCACGGAAACCACCCTCGCGGCGATCACCACCACCGGAGCCGCCTTCACGCCGACCGCCACCGCGGAAGCCGCCCTCGCGCCGGTCGCCGCCGCGGAAACCGCCCTCGCGGCGATCGCCGCCACGGGCGCCGCTGTCTCGGTCGCCACCACGGAAGCCGCCCGGGCGGTCGTCGCGGCCGCCCCGGTACGAGGGACGGTCATCGCGACGGCCGTCGCGGCCGGCGTCACCACGCCCCTGGCCGCGGTCGGCGCGATCCTCGTAACGACGGGGGCGGTCCCCGCCCTGGGGTCCTGAGCTCACAGGTACATCCTTCCTGATGGCGTTTCCGCCGAGAACGCTAACGCAGTCGAGGGCCGCCCCTGCTGGGGCGGCCCTCGACTGGAAGA
>NZ_JAUMKG010000012.1:0-46368 GCF_030519385.1 Micromonospora sp. C28ISP2-4
GCGACCCGGCTCGGGGGGAGCAAGGTTCAGAGGTTGCCGAACGTGTCGTACCGGATGTGGTCCGGCGGGACGTCGTCGGCGGCGAGCGCCCGCAGGGTGGCCCGGACCATGGCGGCCGAGCCGGAGACGTAGCAGTCGTGCGTGGTCCACGGTCCGTACCGGGTGACGACCTCGGAGACGTCGCCGAGTTCGCCGCCGAAGTCCGGGTCCTCGCTGCACGCCGGCGTCACCGACAACCACGGGTGGGAGGCCACCAGTTCCTCCAGGCCGGGCAGCCCGTACAGCTCGTCCGGGCGGCGCGCGCCGTAGAAGACGTGCACCCAGCGGGTCCGGTTTACCCGGGTCAGCTCCTCCACCAGCGCCTTGATCGGCGCCAGGCCGACCCCGCCGGCCACGCAGAGCACGTCCCGGGTGGACTCCGGGTCCAACGTCATCGAGCCCATCGGCGCGGCCACCCGCAGCAGGTCACCCGGCTTGGTGCGGCGCACCAGCGCGCCGGACACCCAACCGGCCGCGCCTGGTGGCGTCCGGACGTGGAACTCCAGCACGTTCTCCTCGTTCGGCGCGTTCGCCACCGAGTACGTCCGCCACACCCGCGGGTGGTAGCGCGGCACCTCCACGCTCACGTACTGCCCGGCGCGCCAGGGCAGCGGATCCTGGAGCGCGCGTACGGTCAGCACCGCCGTGTCCGGGCCGTGCCGCTCGTGCGTGAGCACCTCGGCGTGCCAGTACGGCGGGTTCTCGTCCGCCTCCGCACCGGCCAGCATCCGCTCGCTGATGCCGGCGTACGCCTCCCGCCACGCCTGGTCGTACTCCAGGTTCCAGCCGTCCCCGGCGGTGCTGCGCAGCGCGTCGAGCAGTGCCACGCCCATCGTCGCGTAGTGCTCGGCCGTCACGTGGTACTTGCGGTGGTCCCGGCCCAGCGCGCGCAGGTACTCGTCGAAGCTCTCCGGGTCGCCCACCGTCTGGGTGGCGGTCACGATCGCCTCCAGGATGCGGTCCCCCTGGCCGTTCATCTGCACCGGGAAGAGCTTGCGAAGCTCCGGGTCGAGGAGGAACAACCGGGCGTAGAAGTGACCGCTGAGCCGCTCCCGGTGCTCCTCGACCAGGGTCCAGCTCTCCTTCAGCAGCCGCGCGAAGTTCTCCACAGGGGCACGCTCCTTCTCCGTACGGGCGGATCGGCCCCCATAGAATGTCCACGGAGCGTGTACGCCGGTCGCACAGACTGTGCGACCGTCCGGCCCGGTCGCCGAAGTGCTTTCATGGTCCGGTGACGGTTGACGAGCTGGCCCGCCCGGTCTCCCGCCGGATGCTGGGCACCGAGACGCTGCTCGTGCTCGGTCTGTCCCTCGGCCAGTCGGCCGTGTACGCGCTCGTCTCGCTGATCGCCAAGCTGACCGCGACCGGTGGACTGTCCAAGCAGACCGCCGCCCTGAACACCTCCGCGTCGGCCCGGCCGTACCTCGACCTCACGTACCAGCTGCTCGGGATCGTCTTCGCGCTGCTGCCGGTGCTGCTCGCCGTACACCTGCTGGCGCGCGACCCCGGCGACCCGGCACGGACGCTCGGCGTCGACTTCCGCCGGCCCGGCTCGGACCTGGCCCGGGGCGCGGGCCTGACCGCGCTCATCGGCCTGCCCGGGCTGGCGCTGTTCTGGGCGGCGGCGCAGCTCGGCCTCAACGCCACACTGGTCCCGGCCGCTCTGCCGGATCTGTGGTGGACCGTGCCGGTGCTGATCCTCGCCGCCGTGCAGAACGCCGTGCTGGAGGAGGTGATCGTGGCCGGCTACCTGATCACCCGGCTGCGGCAGCTCAACTGGCGGATCGGCGCGGTGCTCGCCACGAGCGCGCTGCTGCGCGGCTCCTACCACCTCTACCAGGGCTTCGGCGCGTTCGTCGGCAACGCCGTCATGGGCGTGATCTTCGGGCTGTTCTACCTGCGCACCCGCCGGGTCGCCCCGCTGATCGTCGCGCACACGTTGCTCGACATCGTCGCGTTCGTCGGCTACGCGATGCTGCCGAAGTCCTGGTTCGACTGGCTGTAGGTCGTCGCCACCTCGCCGTCCCGCAGCCGGTCAGGCGCGGCGCGGCCGGTGCCCTCTGCCGGTCAGGCGCGGCGTGGCCGGTACCGGGCGACCGCCCGCGCGGCGACCCGCTCCGCCGTCGCCGTGCCGCCCGTCGCGGCCGCCAGCGCCGCCGCCCCCGGCAGCAACCGGGCGGCCAGCCGCAGCCCGAGCCAGCCACCCGCCTGCGCCGCAACAGGCGTGGCCAGCCGCCAGGCCGCCTCCGCCACCCGTCCCCACGGACCCTCCGCCGGCGCGTCGGCCGCCCGAGCCGCCGCCAGCGCCGCCCGCGCGGTCCGGTCGTCCGGGTGCACCAACGTGAGCACCAGCAGCTCGGCCGCCCGATCCGGATGTGCCGGATCCCGCCCGTACGCCGCCGCCACGTGCAACACCAGGTTCGCCTGCGTCCACAGCACCGCCGCCAACTCCGCGACCGGCGCGAACAGCCCGGCACCCGCCGCCAGCGCCCCGCCCGTACCGGCCATCCGGACGAACCGCCGCGTCGCCAGCCGGGCCACCCCGTCGGCGTCCGCCTCCGGGTAGGCCCGCCGGACCTGCTCCACCCAGTCCCGGGCGCGCGGCCCGAGCACGTCCACCGCCGCCAGGGCCAGCAGCTCCGGCGCGAACCCGGGGTGGTCGCGCAGCTGCGGCCCCACCGCCCGCCAGCCCTCCATCCGTGTACGCGCGAAGCCGGGTTGTCCGGGCTTCTGCTCGACGACGGCCGGCTCTGCCTGGGGCGCCTGGTCGACGGAGATGGCCTCGGATGCGGAAGCGGCAAGCTCCGGGGCGACGGGCCCGGTCGCCGCTGCGGTGGTGACCTCGGCGGTCGGCGCGGCGGCAGCCGGTGCTGCGCGCTTCGCACGCTTCGCCGGGCTCGCCTTCTCCGCCGCGGGCGCGGCCTTGACGGGCCGGCGGGCTCGGCCGGATCGAGGCGCGGCGACCGGTTCCTGCGCCGCGACCGGCTCGGTGCCGTCGGGCTCCCGCTCGGCGGCTGGCGGCTCCGGTGCGGTGAACGTGGGATCGACCGGCGCCTCCGGCTCGCGGGACGATGCCTCCGGCTTGGGAGCCGATGCCTTCCGAGCGGTCTTCTTGGCCGCCGGGGCGGCCTTCTTCGCGACCGGAGTGGCCTTCTTGGCCGCAGGTGCGCGGCGCGTCCGCTTCGGCGTCACCTCCCCGGCCGATGGTGCGTCTGAAGCGGTCGGCGGCTCGATGACCGACGGCCCTCCAACTGGAGGCCGCTCCGCTGTGGCGGAAACCTCATCCGCCGTCGATGCGGCCTCCCCGCCTCCTGTCCGACGTGTCGCCGCTGCGGGGTCGCGTTCTCCGGCTTCCGGAGCGGGCTCCCCTGGTACCGGCGGCGGCTCAGCCGTGCCCGGGTCACCCGATCGGGTGCCGGGCGTGGCGGATCCCGCCGCCTTCTGCTCTGCGGCAGACGTACCCGGATCGGTTGTGGAAGAGGTAGGGGTGACTTGCGCTGCGGGCGGCGTACCGGGATCGGTTGCCGACGGATCGGCGGCCGGACGCGGGCGCGGGCCGGCGCTGCGGCGTCGGCCGGCGTCGGCGGCTGGAAGACGACAGTGGGTGCCGACCGGCGCGGACGCCGGGGCGCCGGTGTGTCGCTCGTCGCGTTCTCCGCGGCGGGATCCGGCGTCGGTGGGTTGAACGTCGGTCGTGGGGAGCGGGTCCGCCGGGCCTTGGCTGCGGGCTCGCGACGGGGCGGATCGCTCGGCGGCTGCTCCTGCATATCGATGGAGCGTAGCCGTGGACGTGATCTGGCACACGACGGAAACGCGGTCGCGGAGGCCGGTCGCGGTATCCGCTTTGCTCCGGGCGGGTACGGGCCTGTATTCTCGGGCGCGGTGACCTCAGGGTCACCAGGGAGACTTCGCCTAGTCTGGTCTATGGCGCCGCACTGCTAATGCGGTTGGGGTCTTAAAGCCCCTCCCGGGTTCGAATCCCGGAGTCTCCGCGCGAAAGCCGGTTGTGTAGACTGGCCGAGCACCAGGCGCCCGTAGCTCAACGGATAGAGCATCTGACTACGGATCAGAAGGTTAGGGGTTCGAGTCCCTTCGGGCGCACCAAAGATCAAGGCCGTGACCTGCGGAAACAAGGGTCGCGGCCTTCTTCTTTCCCCTTTTCGCCTCGGCGTACGGACCACCACGCGCAAAGACCGTGTCCGCCGGAACCTCGATCGGCACCCTGACCGACGACCTCTGCACCCCGTCTGCAAGAGCCGCAATACCGCAACCTGGAGTCATCCATCCGGATCTGGATGCCGCTCGCGACGATCCTGCCGTGCGGGCGGCCGGCTGCGGGCCTCAGGTGAGTAGGCGACGACGGTAGCCCTCGGCAACCGCCGACGCTCGATCACGTACCCCGAGCTTGTCGTAGATGTGTTGGAGATGTGTCTTGATGCTTGCTTCGCCGATGAACAACGCCTTGGCGGCGTCGCGATTCGAGCTGCCGTTCGCGACCAGTTGCAGCACCTGCTTCTCCCGATCGGTCAGTGTGCCGGCGCTGGGCCGCCGTATCTGCCCCATGAGGTGCTGCGTCACCGACGGCGCGAGCACCGACTCGCCGCGCGCGGCCGCCCGGACCGCCCGCATCAGCTCGTCCGGCAGAGCGTCCTTCAGGAGATAGCCGATCGCGCCCGCCTCGATCGCCGGCAGGACGTCGCTTTCGCTGTCGAAAGTCGTCAGGACCAACACCCGGACGTCCGGGGTCCGCTCGCGCAGGGTAGCGGTCGCGGCGACGCCGTCCAGCACGGGCATCCGCAGGTCCATGAGCACGACATCGGGCAGCAGCGCCGTCGCCCGCTCGATGCCCTCGGCACCGTCGCCGGCCTCGCCGACCACGACGATGTCCTCGGCGTACGCGAAGGTGTCGCGTAGGCCTCCCCGCACGATCGGATGGTCGTCGACGATCAACAGCCGGATCATCGGTCGGTCTCCTCCTTCGTTGCGGCACCCGCGGGGGTGATCGCCGGAACGCGCGCGCTGACGGATGTCCCTTCACCCGGTGCGCTCTGCACCTCCACGTGGCCGCCGACGCCCCTGATGCGCTGCCGCATGCTGGTCAGGCCGAATCCGGTGCCGGTCGCTGTTGTGAACCCGCGTCCGTCGTCACGCACGTCGAGCAGCACCTCGGTGCCCGTGTAGGACAGCGTGACACCGACGCGGGATGCCGCGGCGTGCTTCGCCACGTTGGTCAGGGATTCCTGCGCGACGCGGAAGAGTGACACCTCGATGGCGGGGCTCAGCGGCTCGCTGTCGCCGGTGACCTCCAGATGTGCTCGCGTCCCCTCGTCCCGTGACCAGCGCTCGGTGAGTGTGCGGAGCGCGTCGGGCAGGTGAGCCCGGGCGAGATCCTGTGGAGCGAGCGCCCGCACGGACCGCCGGGCCTCGGCGAGGCTGCTGCGCGCGAGCTGGAGCGCGCGGGTGACGTGCTCCTGCGTCTCGCCCCGCACACTCGCGGACCGCTGGGCGGCCTGCAGTTGAGTGATGATGCCGGCGAGGCCCTGCGCCAGGGTGTCGTGGATCTCACCGGCCAGTCGCTGCCGTTCGTCCTGGGCGCCGGACTCCCGGGCCTGGACGACCAGTTGGGCGTGGAGCCCGGCGTTCTCGTGCAGCGCCGCCTCGAGTCGCTCGACGAGTCTCTCCCGCTTGCGTTCCTCCGGCTCGCTGCGCGCGGTGAGCAGGATGCCCGCCCCGATCGCCGCGGTCTGCACGGCGACGATCAGGATGAACTGCGCGAGAGCCTCCGGGGCGGGGTCCGCCCAGACTCCCATCGCCGAGCCGTTGAGGGCAACGGAGGTGGCCAGGACTCCGAGCACCCCCACCGGCCATGGCTTGAGCAGGTAGGCGTGGAAGAAGCCCGCGATGGTGAAGAGGAGGAAGATGTCGGAGTACGTCATGAGGGTGACGCACAGAGCGAGCAGTCCGACGACGTAGACGGCCATCGGCATCCGCCGCAGCCTTCTCCTCCTGATGGGCCGTGTGTGCCCGAACAGCACCCACAGCACCGCGACCATGACCAGTGCGAGCACGGATGCCCCCTCCGGCCAGAAACGTTCACCGGAGGTTGGCAGCACCCACGCGAAGTAGATCGCCGCCGAGATCGTCAACAGCAGCCACGGTGTGAACAGATGCAGCAGGTCCCAGACCCGCAGCTGCTCCTCTTTCCAGGCCAGCCGGGAGCGATTCGCGGTCTCTGCCTCTTCTGCGATGGCGGAGGGATGCGTAGGGGAGCCGGCCCCGGCAACTCGGGTCATCGTCACCTATTCCCAGCGGAAGAGCTTCGCGGCGACCGAGCTCAGGATCACTGCGATACCCGCCATTATGGCAATCTGCAGCCAGAAGGGCTGCCCACCGGCGGTGGCGGTGATCTCGCCCGCTTCGGCGGACCATGCCGCGGTGAGAGCCTGCAGACCGGGCGGGACGAACTCGCCGGCCTCGCGCAGCAGGTCGGGCATGAGTGTCCGGGGCAGGAAGGCCCCGCCGAAGAACATCAGCGCCACGAACAGCAGGGTGCCAATCTGGTTCGCGGCACTGCTCGTGCGGACCACCGCCGCCGAGATCATGCCGAGCCCGAGCAGAGCCGCATACCCGACGAGGAAGGCTACCGCGAGCTCCACGGGCCGTGCGGGCGGCGCGATGTCCAGCACCGCCCACCCGGCGAAGATCATGAGTGCTGCGGAGACGACCACGGAGGCGAACGCGACGATCATCTGCGCGAGCAGGATGGTGCGTGGATGCGCGGGAGTGGTCGACACCCTGCGCAGGATGCCGCGCTCCCGATACGTCGTGATACCGCCGGGACGTGCTGCACGGCGATCATCACCATCGCGAACACCAGCGCGGTCGGCGCCCAGATGTCGATGGGCCGGAGCCCGCCGGTCTCCGGGGACGACTCCCGCAGCGCCGGGATGGCGCCCAGCCCGAGCAGCAACCCGGTCGGGAACAGCACCCCGAAGAGAACGGTGGCGGAGTCACGCAGGAGGAGTTTCGCCTCGATTTTGATCATGTTCGTGAGAGCAGGCATGAGTCAGCCCTCCTTCTGGAGCGGTTCTGGAGATTGCGGGGCGCGACCGGTGAAGGCCACGAACGCGTCGTCGAGGTTGCGCCGGTCGAGGCGCAGGTCCTCCGCCACGACCTGCGCCCGGGCCAGAGCCCCTGCGACGCTGCTCAGCAGCTGCCCACTGCCGGTGACCAGCCAACGGTCATCGGTGATCGCGACATCGGTCACGTCGGGAAGCTCGGTCAGGACCCTCTTGTCGAACGGCTGCCGCATCCGGAACCGGACCTGCTGCACCGTGCTCGCCTGGGCTATCAGTCCGGTCGGCGTGTCCACTGCGGCAACCCGGCCACCATGGATGACGGCGATCCGGTCGCTGAGGCGCTCCGCCTCGTCCATGAAGTGCGTGACGAGAAGGATCGTGACGCCCGTGTCCCGAACCCGCTCGATGAGGCTCCAGGTGTCGCGCCTGGCCTGCGGGTCCAGTCCCGTCGTGAGCTCGTCGAGAATCGCGACCTTCGGGTTGCCGACCAGCGCCAGCGCGATCGAAAGCCGCTGCTTCTGCCCGCCCGAGAGCGCCTTGTACCGTGTGTGGCGCTTGTCGGTGAGACCCAGGAGCTCCATGAGCTCGCGCCAATCAGCGGGTTTGCGGTAGAAGGAGCTGTAGAGCTCGAGCGCTTCGGCGACCTTGATCGCGTCGGGGAAGCTGCTCTCCTGCAGCTGCACGCCGAGTCGTTCACGTACCTGCGCCCGGTCCTTGATCGGGTCGAGACCCAGCACAGAGATCGTTCCCGAGTCGGGTGTTCGCAAACCGGCGATGCACTCGACGGTTGTCGTCTTGCCGGCGCCGTTGGACCCGATGATGCCGAAGATCTCCCCCTCTTCAACGGTGAAGGAGACGTCGTCGACGGCAACCTGCTGGCCGTAGCGCTTGTGCAGGTGTCGTACCTCTAGCGCGGTCATGCCGCGAAGTTACGGCCGCACCGCACCCCGCCACGTCGGCCGTCGCGTCGAAGCTCGGGTTGATTCCCGCCTCCACCGATTGGTGGATCTACCGCACCTTCTCGGTGATCACGAGGATGACGTCTCTGTGTTCCCGCCGCTCCGTCCGCGGCGCTCATCTCCGGGCGGATCGGGCAGACGCACGAGCCCGCCCGGTGCCACATGGATTCGCCGTACCCTTGCGGAGGCCCCCGCCCGCTCGCGCCACCGTCGATCGTGGGTGACGGTGAGGACAGCGCCGGTGTAGTCGGGCAACGCGTTCTCCAATTGTTCGAGGAGTTCCGGAGCCAGGTGGTTGGTGGGTTCGTCGAGCAGGAGGACATCGCTGGGACGGGTGACGGCTAACGCGAGTTCTAGGCGCCGGCGTTGCCCGACCGAGAGGTGTGCCACCTGCCGATGCAGGTCGTCGGGGTGAAACAGGCCGACCCGCAGCAGTTCATCGGCGGCGTGGTCCCGGTATGTGCCCGTGCCGGCGGCGAAGGCGTCGAGGAGCGTCGCTCGCGAGCCGTGGGTGATGGCCTGCCGCAGCCAGGCGATGCGTAGGCCGGATCGTTGCTGGACGGTTCCCTGCGGCGGTGCGAGTTCGCCCGCCAGCACTTGCAGCAGGGTCGTCTTCCCGGCGCCGTTGGGTCCGGAGATCAGCAGCCGGTCGCCGGCCGACACGTCCAAGGCATCGAGCCGCAGCCTCGGCCCGTCACCGTCCAGCCGGACACCCTCCGCACGGATCAGGACAGCCTTCTCGCCGGCGGCCGGCTCGGCGAAGGAGGGTGCGAACCGGAGCGGATCGGCGGGTCGCGGTGCAGGCTCCGCGCGCAGTCGGTCGATCCGACTCTTCGCCATCCGGATACGGCCCATCGAGCCGTGGTCGCGGCCACGGGCCCGGAACGCGGCATGGCCGAACAACGCACGCCCCATCTTCCGCGGTATCGCATCGAGCCGGAAGGCGTTGGCGGTGACGAGGGCTTCCTGCCGGGCGAGGTCCTGCCGCCACGCCTCGTACTCGTGCAGCAGCCGGCGCTGCTCACTGGCGCGTGCGGTCAGGTATCCGGCGTAGCCGTCGCCGTAGCGGCGCAAACCGCCGCGTTCGATGTGCACGATGTCGGTGGCGAGACGGTCCAGGAGCACGCGGTCGTGGGTCACGACCACCAGTGCGCCGCGGTGCATGGCCAAACGGTCCTCCAGCCAGGCGATGCCGGCGTCGTCGAGATCGTTGGTCGGCTCGTCGAGCAGCAGCAACTCCGCCTCGGACGCCAGCGCCGCGGCGAGCGCCAGCCGCGCCCGCTCGCCGCCCGAGAGAGTGAGTACAGGCCGGGACCGATCGAGATCGCCCAGTCCGAGCCGGTCGAGGTCGGAGGCGAGCTTCTGGTCGAGCTGATATCCGTCGCGGGCCTCGAATCGGTCCATGGCCGCGCTGACCTCGGCGGACAATGCGTCTCGCTCGTCGGAGCCCGCCCGCGCCAGCTGCTCCGCGGCCCGCAGGATCTCGGCCTCGAGCTCACGGATGTCGCCAAGCAGGTCGTCGAGCGCGTCCGCAACGCTCGCGCCGGGCCGGAACCGGGGTTGCTGTTCGGCGAACGCAACGCCGCCGGGAAGTTGGACCATCCGTTCACCGGCGGTCAGCCGCAGCGTGCCGGCAAGTGCGCCCAGCAGCGCCGACTTGCCGGCGCCGTTGTCGCCGATCACCGCGATCCGTTCGGCCGGGCCGACCGCAAGATCCACCTCGGCCAGGACGACCCGCTCGGCGAAGCGGACGGTTGCGCCGCGAATCGCACAAACGCGGTGCGGCCGGGACGGGGAAGATTGACTGTGGGTCACGAGAGCTCCTTCCCGCGACACGCAGAGAACGCCTGCCGTCGCGGAAGACGCGCTTGTCAAGCGCATGGACGTACGGGAACCTCGCGCGACCAGCGATATAGCCGAGCAGCGCGCGTAGGACCCACCGCGGAGAAAGACTCGACGCGGCGTCCCGTACTAACGAATCAGCGTGCCCACGATCAGAACCGTAGCAGAACGAGTGCTGAGGGAGGCACCGCCGCAGCACGTCGCGCCCTCCGTTTGACGTTGCAGGAACGGTTGGGTCGCAGGTGGTCCACGACGGGCGGGCGGCCCGCCGTGCTCGGCCAGCCCCACGTGCAGGGGCGCATCGACGCACCGAACGCGTGCCGGCTGGGCGGGCACGGCCGACCGGCCGAGCTTTCCGGAAAACTTCCGGAAAATCATTGACGTGTTCGAAACGCCGCTGCAATACTCCGAACGCGTTGACATCAATCCTGATCGATTGAATTTATGCGTCGTCAGGTGTCACCCGTCCCGAGGAGGACCTGCGCATGTACGCCAGCATCGGCGGCTCCCGCCGCCCGTCCGCCCCCCGAACATCGCGTCTCACCCGGTTGGCCGTGCTGGCCTCCACAGTGGCGCTGAGTGCCGCCGGTCTCGCGGTCGCCGCCACTCCGTCCAGCGCTGCCACCTGCAACGGGTACGTCGGCCTCACCTTCGATGACGGGCCGACCGGCAGCACCAGCGCACTGCTGTCCGTGCTGCGTGCGAACGGCGTACGGGCGACCATGTTCAACGTCGGGCAGAACGTGCAGAGCAACCAGTCCGCCGCGCGGGCCCAGGTCGACGCGGGTATGTGGGTGGCCAACCACAGTTGGAACCACGCGCACATGACCTCGATGAGCCAGAGCCAGATGCAGTTGGACCTCTCCCAGACCAACTCGGCGATCCAGGCGGCGACCGGCGTCCGGCCGCAGTTGTTCCGCCCGCCCTACGGGGAGACCAACTCGAACCTCCAGTCGGTCGCCACGTCGCTCGGCCTGCGCCAGGTGATCTGGGACGTCGACTCCCAGGACTGGAACGGCGCCAGTGTCAGCCAGATCGTCTCCAACGCCAGCCGCCTCCAGGCCGGCCAGGTGATCCTGATGCACGACGGCATTCAGAACACCCGTGACGCGATTCCGCAGATCATGGCCAACCTGAGCAGCCGCAACCTCTGTCCGGGCATGATCTCACCGAGCACCGGCCGAGCGGTGGCCCCGGACGGCACTCCGCCGCCGACCACTCCGCCGCCGACCGGCACGCCGACTACTGCGCCGCCGACCACTCCGCCTCCCGGCGGCGGATGCACAGCGACGGCGACGACCCCCAACGTCTGGGGTGACCGGTACAACACCTCGGTGACGGTTCAGGGGGCCAGCAACTGGACCGTGGTCGTGGCTCTGACCCCGCCGCAGCGGGTCTCGACTACCTGGAACGGCTCCCCCAGCTGGGACAGCACCGGTTACGTGATGACGATGCGGTCCAACGGCAGCGGCAACACCTTCGGCTTCACCACGATGATGAACGGCAACAGCAGCGCCAGAGCCCAGGTTCGTTCCTGCACCACGGGCTGATCCCGGTGGCCCGCCCCAGGCCACCGGAAACGGCTCAGGTGGGTGTGGTCGACCAGGTGCCCCTACGGTGAACTCCAACTGACCTTGGACCGTAGGGGCAACCTGGCCGAGGCTGATCTCGATTCTCTTTCTGCGAACGAGTCGGACCGCATTGCCAGCAGCGGGCTCGACCCCGCCGTCATGATCTCCTGCGGCAGGGGCGACGTGCCGAGCAGCACCGCTACTACGGGCCCGGGGCAGGCAGACCACATCGACGTCGCCCCGACGAAGCCATCGACGGCAGCGTCACCGCCCGCCCCGCCGACGTGGCCGCCGAGCTTGTCGCACGTCTCATCGCCGGCCATTGGGCTACCGGGCCTGGACGACGAGGCTCAGCTCGGATCAGTAGGTCAGGGGTTCGAGGCCCTTCGGGCGCACTTACGCGATCAAGGCTCATGACCAGCGTTTCAGCTGGTCATGAGCCTTGATCTTTCTGCGGCCAGGGGCCACAGGTCAGCAAGGCGGCGGCAGCCGGTCGGATCAGACCGCTACGCCGGGCCGTCGACGAACCTGGCCTCTGACGAACTCCAGTCGGTCGTACGTGCTCGCCAGGACGGTCGCCCTGGCCTCCGCGTCGTCCTCGATGAAGGAGCGCTCACGCCCGAAGGCCAGGACCATGTCGAGGCACCGGTATGTGATCTCGCCCGACGTGGCATCGGCGGCCGGGATCAGGAAGTGTGCGTCCGCCAGGTCGTCCAGCAGGTAACCGGCGTCCGTGGTGGAAGTTCCTTCCACCGCGGCGGCCGTGTCTGCGGTGAGTTCCGCGCAGCCGAGTAGGCCGATCTTGCGCAGGAGCCCTCGCGGCCTGGCACCCAGCGCACGATAGCCACGCTCAAGGACCGCCCGCACCGTACGGTCGCCGATGGTGAGTTCGTGGAGCAACCGGTCGCGGTCGGCGAGCCGTTCGGCGACTCGCCTGATCGAGCCCTGCCCGTTGATGATCCGGGCTGCCACGATCTCCAGCGCGAGCGGGAGACCACCGCAGCGGTCGAGCACCTCCCGGGTGGCCCTGGGCTGGGCTTCGAGAAGTTCCCTGCCCACACCTCGTTCCAGCAGGCTGCGAGCATCTGCGGGGGCCAGCGGGGTGAGCTTGATCGACTCCCAGCCGGGCTGGCTGACATCCCAGGACGAAGTGGTGATGATGAGCGCGCACCCGTCGCCGGCCGGCACCAGCGGTTGGACCTGCCGAAGGGAGCTGGCATCGTCCAGGACGACCAGGATCCGCTTGCCTGTGGTCAGCGTGCGGAAGCGGCCGGCCCGCTCCTCCAACCCGGGCGGCAGGTCCATGTCGCGTAGCCCGAGCGCGCGTAGGAACATGCCGAGCACGTCCTCCGGGCGGGCCGGACGGCCATGCTCGCCCGTCAGCCTCGCGAACAGCTGACCATCGGGGTAGGAGTCCGTTATGCCGTGGGCGGCGTGAATGGCGAGCGCGGTCTTGCCGATGCCACCGAAGCCTGCGAGCACCGCGACAGGGGAATGGTCCTGGGTGAGCGCATGACGAATCCTGCGGAGTTCGGCTTCTCGGCCGTTCAGCACGGTGGTCCGTGGCGGCAGCTGCCGCGGCACGACCGAGTCCTGCAGCCCTGCCGTGCGGCGGTGATGGAGTGTCGGATCCTGAGCGAGGATCCGCCGGTGGAGCCTTTCGAGGTCTTTGCCCGGCTCAACTCCGAGCTCCTCACCGAGCCGGTGACGCAGACTCCGGAAGACCTCCAGGGCCTCGCTCTGCCGGCCCTCCCGGTATAGCGCCAGCATGATCTGCCCGTGATAGCGCTCGCGCAACGGGTTGTCCACGATCGCCTTGTTCAGGTCCGGGATGACCGCGTGGGACCAGCCCAGTTCTAGTTGGACCTCCACGTGCTCGGCGAGCGCCGCCAGACGCAGTTCCTCCAGTTCCGCCGCAGCCTCCCGGAAGTACGGGGTGTCGAATCCGGTCAACGCCTCCCCCCGCCACAGTGCGAAGCCGGACGTGAAGTGTGCCGCCGCTTCCTCCAGAAGGTCTTCCCGCACGGCGGTTCGCGCCTGCTGCACGTGGAGTTGGAAGGAATCCGAGTCGACGTCGTTCTCGGTGACAGCGAGGGAGTAGCCGCCGCTCTCGTCCCGGGTGACCGGGACGCCGACCCTGCGGAGGTGGTGAATCGCCTGCTGGATCTGGTTGCGTGCGCTGCGGGGAGAGCGGCCGCCGTACACCGCGTCGATCAGCGCGTCGTCGGGAATCGTGTGTCCGCGCCTCAGCAGTAGGCAGGCGAGAACTGCCCGGGGTCGCCTGCCCGTGATCACGACAGGTCCATCTTCGTGGCTTACGAGCAGCGGGCCGAGAATGCCGAAGCGCATAGAATCTGTTTGTTGGATGTCAATGTCAGCACGCAATGTCGCGTTCCCTCCGGTGGGCAAGGCTTGCAGCCGATTCGCCGTACTGGACGTGCGAGTTAGCGCGGGCTACCAGGGAGAGGAGAGCGGAGCGGTCAGAACCTGCCCAGGCTGAAGTGTGCCGTTGCTGGCAGGGCACTCAGGAGGCAGGGGAGACTGTCACCGCTGCCGAGCGGTGTCTGTGCGTTGCCGTCGGCGTCGACTGCGGTGCGACACGCGGAGAAAAATCCGTGCTTTGGAGCACCGGATGTCACGCGGAACGCTTATTCGTCTGGAAATGGTCACCAGAAATCCTTCCCCCGTTTCAACGACTTTATCATCGGCTCGCCGGCCGTGCGACCCGGCTCGGGGCGGCGTGAACAGGTATTGGCTCACGCCGAATGGTGTGCGACCTGCCGGGCGGCGGGGCGACCTGGTTCGGCGCCCGCTGGGATTCCCACCTCAGGTGGGCATGGCCCGGGTAGCCGCTTCTTCGTTCGGAAAAGCGCCGCGAAGCGGCCACAAAGTGCGCCTACCTAGGCTCATATCCGAGAGTTGCGATGGCTCGTCAGTGAAGAGGCAGGCCGCCTGCAGCTCTCTGGGACTGTCCAATCTAGCAGGTGGGGAGGTGTTCTGACATGAGCGAGGTCTACTTCAGCGAGGTCTACTGAGTCGCCGCAAGACCTGACTCGGATTGAGGCGGGAGAAGCCCCTCGGAGGGGCTTCTCCCGCTTCGCCCCTCTTCTTACGCCCGCTCTCAGAGGACGACCGATGTCGAACCTGCACACCTACCCCCGCCACGACGACATCGCGTGGACTGACCTGGACTTCCCGCCCCCGGTCGAGCTGGACACCGTACGACTGCAGCGGATCTGGAGCGCCTGGTTCACTTTGACGCCGACGGTCGGAGGGCCGCTGTGCGCGGAGAGCACGCCCCTGCTGCTGGCCCTGCTGCGCGACCAGACGCGCGACGTCCTGCCGTACTGCTCACTGATCCTCCAGGGCGATGCGCGATCGTGGCTGGTCCGGCAGGCGAGGAGCGACGCGTTCCTCGGTCGGTCTCCTGCGCAGGTTGCCGAGCAGACAGGGCTGGAGGCATGGCGGTTCCTGGGCGACCAGGTCGCGGCCTGGGCGGACCAGCCCGTGTCGCGGCGTGCCGTGCTTCTCCGGCTGCTCACCCAACTCGGCTTCTACAACCTGGCGTGCGAGCTCGCCGAGAAGGAGCCAGGGCTGGCGGATCCCGCCCGTGACCACCTGGACTACGAGATCGCCCGGGCTCTCCGGCAACACCTGCGTGGCACCGAGACGCCGGCCGACACGTTTGCCCGGCTGGCCACCAGCGGACGAGTTCCGTCCCTGCGGGTGCTGGCGAGCACCCAGCTCATCTCGATCCTGCTGCGGGATCGTGACGGCGAGCGCGGCAGCGGCTACTGGACCTCGTACGGCGAGGCACTGCTACCGCTCCTGTCGGAGGAGACGCCGTGGGTACGGGCGCTGACCCTCAGCCGATACTGGCGCGCCGCGGCGTTCCACCAGATCGCCGGCAAGGACGTCGAAGCTGCCCGGGCGGCGATGGAAGCTGCCGTTGCGGCGGGCGAGGAGGCGGAGAGCCTGGCCGCCACGTCGCAAGAGTGGCACGCCGCCGTCGAGAACACCCGGCTCCTCATGGACGTGACGGTGAAGGCGGGTCCTGCGGTCTTCACCACCGACCGGCTGGGCGCGGCTGCCCGTCGGCTGCTCGATCTGGACGGTAACGAACCGTCGGCCCGCTTCTTCGTCGCGGCCTGGAGACAGCGCCAGGGTGATCTCCATGGCGCTGCCGCGGAGTTCGAGCGGGGCGCCCGACTCGGCGCGTTGCGGGGTCCGGGCTGCGCCTACCGTGCCGTGCAGTGTCACCAGGAACTCGGCGACGAGGAGGCCGCCGACCGCACCACCCGGTTGCTGCTGGAGCTCGACCCGGCGGCAAAGTTGCCGCAGAGGGCGGCCCGATGACGACGACACAGAAGGCGCAGCCGACGACCACGCGGCTGGGACGCAACTTCTGGCTCCTGTGGAGTGGGTGGTCGATCTCGAGTGTGGGTAACGGCCTGACTGTTACGGCACTCCCCCTGCTGGCCGCCGACCTGACGAGTGATCCCTCCACGCTGTCTCTGGTCGGCATCGCGGACAAGCTCCCCTGGCTGCTGCTCGCGCTGCTCGGCGGTGTCTTCGCCGACCGTTGGGACCGCCGTAGGGCCATGTGGCTGTCGGATGCGCTGCGGTGCCTGCTGCTGAGCCTGCTGGTAGTTGCGGTGCTCGGAGACTGGGTCTCCATTCCACTGCTCATGGTGGTGGCCTTCACCGTCACGGCCATCGAGACGGTCTACGACAGCTCACGGGCGGCGATCCTGCCGATGGCTGTGTCGCGTGATCGGACCACACTGGAGCTTGCCAACGGCAGGCTGATGACGGCCAACACGACCGCGCTGAAGTTCGTCGGGCCGGCGCTGGGCGGGTGGCTGTACTCCCTCGCCCGAGCCTTCCCGATCGTCATCGACGCGATCAGCTTCGCACTCAGTGCGCTCTTCAGCTTCCTGATGCGTGGCGACTTCCGCGCGGGTGACAACCAGACGACCAGGGGTCCACGGCGGGGAGCGATGCGGGCCGAGATCGCGCAGGGGGTCCGCTGGCTGGCCAGGCACCGAGTCCTGCGCACGTACACGCTCGTCGCCGGGTTGACGAACATGTGCACGGTCGGTCAGTTGGCCATGCTGGTGCTCTACGCGCGGCAGGTCATGCATCTCGACGACGCGGCCTACGGCCTGCTCCTGGCGTCCGTGGCCGTCGGCAGCGTGACCGCCGGTTTCACCTGCCGGATGTTCACCAGCCGGCTGGGCCCCGCGCGCTCGGCCTTCGGCGGGACGTTGATGGGTGCCCTCGGGTTCACCATCCTGGGATTCAGCAGCGAAATTCCGCTCGTCGCGCTGGGGCTGGCCATCACCGGCTACACGGCGATGACCTGGAACGTCACGACGGTCTCCATTCGGCAGGCCATCGTGCCGCAGGAGTTGACGGGCCGGGTGAGCAGCGTCAACCGGCTCGTCGCATTCGGTCTGATGCCGGTCGGCATCTTCCTCGCCGGCCAGATCGCGTCACGCTTCGACCTCAACATGGTCTATCGAGCGGGCGGAATCTTCGCCGCGGGTGTCTCCCTGGTTGCTCTGTTCAAGATCTCGAACGCACAAGTGGAAGAGGCCGTGAGAAAGGCCACCGACGGCGACTAGCCCTCGGATGACAGATGCGGAGATGGCAATGCTGAACACGTCGACGGAACGTGAGATCAAGGTGGGTCGGGGCCGGGTCTGGGCCGCGTGGAACGACCCAAAGGAGGTCAGGGCTTGGCTCAATCTCATTGACGGCGAGATCCCGAGCCGGCCGGGTGAGGCGCTGCGATGGCAGTTCAACCGAGGAGGCCGGATCGACCTCGTGTTCACGGCCACCCTGCGGGAGGTGGTGCCTCAGGAATCCTGCGTCTACGACTGGGACGTGCCGGGCAACGACGAACCGACCCGGGTGGTGGTCACGTTCGTGCAGGTGGAGGAGGACCGCACCAAGGTGCAGCTCACTCACTCGGGCTTCAACGAGTCGCTGCGATCCCGGCTGGAGTTCGACGCGTACGACCACCACTGGTGGCACTACCTGGAGCGGCTCGCCGCATACCTTGAGCACCGGCCGTTCCAGTTCCACAAGACCATCACGCCGCCGAAGACCGGCATCATCCCCCTCGGTGTGGCTCCGGAGACCGGGATGGTCGTCGCGGACGTGGCCATCAATTCGGCAGCCGAGTTCGTCGGCATCGGGCCGGGTGACGAGATTCGGGCCATCGACGGCATCGAGCTGAAGGAGATGGAGGACTTCCACCGCTGGCTGGACGACGCCGAGGCAGGGCAGACCGCGACCTTCACCCTCAAGGACCGGACGGTCGAGTTGGTCCTCCGGCCGTTCACCTCCTGATAGAGCCGAGATGGTCTCGGCGGCGGAGTTCCGGACCGCGCTCGCGCGGTTTCCCAGCGGCGTAACGCTGATCACGACGCGAGGAGACCGTGAAGGCGCTCGCGGGCTCACCGTGAGCGCCTTCTGCTCCGTGTCCCTGGAGCCCGCTCTCGTCCTTGCCTGTGTGGCGCGGTCGGCACGGACGTTGCCCGTTCTGCTCCGGGCGGGGCGTTTCGGGGTGAGCCTCCTCGGTGTGCGGCATCGCGGTCTGGCACATCTGTTCGCGTCGACAGCCACCGACAAGTTTCAGGGCGCCTGGACGACGCTGGTGCCGGATGGTTGTCCCGTACTGCCGGACGCCGTGTTCGCGATGGAGTGCCTCGTCCACCGTACGTTCACCGCCGGTGACCATGAGGTGATCATCGGAGCGGTCGAGGCGGTCGCCATTGGTGAGGAAGAGGCCATAGTGTTCCACAACAGAGCATTGCGCCACCTCGGTGAACCGATGTCGGCAGAGCCGGTGGCGGTGCATCACTGAACCCACGAGAGGCTGGACAGATCCATGGAGCATCGTCGGCTCGGTCGTAGCGGCCTGATGGTCAGCGAGATCACCTATGGCAACTGGCTGACTCACGGCGAACTGGCCGGTCGTGAGGAGGCGCTGGCCTGCATCCGGGCGGCGCTCGACGCCGGTGTCACGACCTTCGACACCGCCGACGTGTACGCCCAGGGGGCCGCTGAGGAGGTGCTCGCGGAGGGACTGAGCGGCGCGAGGAGGAGCTCTCTGGTGATCACGAGCAAGGTCTGCCTGCCCACCGGCGACGGGCCGAACGACAAGGGGCTGTCCCGCAAGCACATCATGGAGTCCTGCGAGGCATCCCTGCGGCGGCTCGGCACCGACTACCTCGACGTCTACCAGGCCCACCGCTTCGACGAGAGCACCCCGCTCGACGAGACCCTGA
Source organism: Micromonospora sp. C28ISP2-4 (assembly GCF_030519385.1). NCBI lineage: Bacteria > Bacillati > Actinomycetota > Actinomycetes > Micromonosporales > Micromonosporaceae > Micromonospora > Micromonospora sp. C28ISP2-4. The sequence goes on from NZ_JAUMKG010000012.1 coordinate 18,789, forward strand.
TCGCCTTCGACGACCTGGTACGCCAGGGCAAGGTTCTGTACCTGGGTGTCTCCGAGTGGACCGCGCCGCAGATCGAGGCTGCGTTCACCATGGCAGGGGAACTCGGGCTGCGGAGCCGGATCGTCTCCAACCAGCCGCAATACAACATGCTCTGGCGGGTCATCGAGCCGGAGGTCCTGCCGCTCTGCATGCGCCAGGGTGTCGGCCAACTCGCTTTTCAGCCGCTGGCTCAGGGTGTGCTCACCGGCAAGTACCGGCCCGGTCAGGCCTGGCCCGAGGGTTCGCGGGCGGCGTCGGGCGGTCGAGCTCCCCGGTTCATCAACCGGGTCCTGGGTGAGAAGGTGCTCCTCGCCGTCGAGCAGTTGCGTCCGGTCGCCGAGGCGTCCGGGCTGTCCCTCGCGCAGCTCGCCATCGCCTGGGTGCTGAGTAGGCCCGGAGTGGCTTCCGTCGTCATGGGGGCCACCAGGCCGGAGCAGATCAGGGAGAACGTGACGGCCGCGGGGAAGCCGCTGGACGAGGGTGCGCTGAGTCGGATCGACGAGGTGCTCGGCGGTCTGATCGATCGTGATCCGACGAAGACGGCCCAGATGATGGCGGTGAAGCCGGACTGGGCCGGATCAGCTGCCTGACCCAGGCGCGAGCAGCGTATGGCTCGCGCAGTCCATCGGTGGTTGGCCGGCCGCAGGGCCCGCCACCACCCGGCAGTGCATCTGATGAGTTGAGGGCAACACGGGTCGGTGCCGGAGCGGGCCGGCGACGAATACGACGACGACTGCCAGGACGATCCCCGGGGTGGCGGTCCCGATCCATCGCGATCGCCGCGATCCGTCTGGATCTAGAAGGGCGCGTTCACGGGGCGATCGCGGTCGCCTCCAGTTCCACCAGCACATCGGGCTCGAACAGGTGGTCGACCCCGATCAGCGAGGCCGGCGGAAGCGGCCACGGCAGGCCGAGTTCCTCGACGACCGACTCGACTCCGGCCATGAACGGCCCGATCTTCTCGGGCGTCCAGTCCGTGACGTAGAACGTCAGCCGAACCACGTCCTCGAACGAGGCGTCGGCGCCCGCGAGCGCCCGGCCGGTGTTGCGCAGCACCTGCGCGACCTGCCCGGCCAGGTCCCCGGGCGCGACAGGCGAGCCGTCGCCCAGTCGCGCGACCTGGCCGCTGACGTGGATGTGGCGCGATCCGGTGGCGACTGCCACGTGGTGGTACGGCGTGTTCGGCTGAAGACCGTCGGGGCTGAAGCGGGTGACAGACATCGTTTCTCCTTCGCAGGACAACTTAGGTTTACTATTGATACCTAGTTGACGAAGGACACTTCAAGGAGACCTGGTTTCATGAGCGATACCGCGAGCCGAGGTGCCGCCGAGCTACGCATCGACGCGCCGCACCGCGAACTGCTCGATCAGGTGCTGGACAAGTGGTCGCTGAGCGTCCTGAACGAGCTGTGCGAGCGTCCGTGCCGCTTCAACGAGCTGCGCCGCGCGATCCCGGCGGTGACCCAGAAGTCTCTGACGGCGACCCTGCGGCGACTCGAACGCAACGGCATCGTCGAACGGCACGTCGTGGCGACGCGACCGGTCGCGGTCGAGTATCGGATCACCCCGCTGGGCAAGACGCTGCGTGCGCCGATCGACGTCCTGCTCGAATGGGCCGACGCTCACATGGGGCAGATCGAGCACGCCCGGCGGGCATTCGACGCCGAGCTGGAGTGACGACCGGGGCGGCACCGCACGGTCCGCCCCGGCGCCACGTGTCACTCGCAGACCGTGCCGTCGTTGTCCCGGTCGATGTACCAGTAGTACTCGGGATCCTTGCCCTGCCGGTACGGGCCGTACCCGTTGGCGTTCGCCTCCTTGCAGGTGCCGAAGCGCGGGTCGTTGCCGCCGCCCGAATTGCCGCCACCGCCCGTGCTGCCGCCTCCGGTGCTCCCGCCGCCGGAGTCGCCGTTGCCGCCGCCCGGCTCACACGCCTCGCCGTCGAGGTCCCGATCCAGCCCGGTCCGGTATCCCGGCTGGCCGCGCCGCAGCGGCGCCTTGCCGGCTGCGCGTACGGCATCGCAGTTCTTGTAGTAGACGGCGGGCGCCGTGGTCTTGCGCGGACTCGGCTTCGCCGCGGGCTTCGCGGTCGTCGGCGCGGCCGTGGTCGGTGACGGCGACGGCTCCGGCGACGCGGTGACGGCCTCGGGCGCGGGGGCCGTGGTGGTCGGCACGGCGACGGTCGGCACCTCCTGGGCGACCGCCTTCTCCGGCGCCTTGTCCGGTTCGGTGTCCGGGCCGGCGGCGATGCCGATGCCGAGCAGCCCGCCGCAGCAGGTGAGGACCGCGACGGCGCTGACGAGGAGCACCTTGATCGCCGCGGGCTGGCGGCTCCACCACGACGGCCGTGGCGGGGGCGCGAACGGCATGCCGGGCTGGTAGGGCGGAGGCGGCGGGGCCTGTCCGTGCCGCGGGTTCTGGGGGAGTTCGGTCACAGCGGGCAGTGTGGATCGACGTGTCCGCACGGAAGTGTCGCCGAGCCGACAGACCGGTCCTTACCGGCGCGACATGCAACGAAACAGCGACACCGGCCGGAACATCGGCATCGATGCCGCGGATGATCGGATCCGACACCTCGCCGAACGGCCTACGAGAGGCGCGCGGGTCAGGCGTACGGCCGGGCGGTGAGCCGTCCGGCCGCCGCCAGCCGCTCGACGGCCTCCTGATGGGGAACCGCGTGACTGGTACGACCGCCCACGCCGGTCGTGGTGACGGCGGTGAACAGCGAGTTGAGCAGCGCCTCCTCCACCGCGTCCAGCACGGCGGCGAACACCGGATCGATCGCGGCGTCCGGAATCGGCGGCTGATCCGACGTGGTGAACGCGATCGCGTAGTCCCCGCTCGTGTTGCTGAACGACGCACCCACCCGGGCCATGGCGAACACCGCCCGGCGGGCGAGCCGCCGGAGCTGTCGCGCGTCCAGCGGTACGTCCGTCGCCACCACGATCATGCACGAGTTGCCTGGCGGTTCGGTCCGGTCGGCGGCCGGGACCAGCTCGTCCACCGGTAGCGGCACGCCGAGCGCGGTGAGGACGCCGCCGAAGTTGGACTGGACCAGCGCGCCGACCGTCTGCGTGCGGCCGGCGGTCCGGACCGTGCGGGACGAGGTGCCGATGCCCGCCTTGTAGCCCAGGGCGCTGGTGCCGGCGCCGGCGCCGACACAGCCCTCGGCCGGGAGTCCGCCGGTCGCCCCGGCGACGGCGGCCAGCACGTGGTCCTCGGTGATCGGGCGGCGGCGGATGTCCGACAGGTACCCGTCGTTGGTCTCACCGACCAGGGGGTTGAACGACAGCCCGTCCGGTCGGCGCTCCATCAGGTGCCCGAGCAGCGCGTCCGCCGCCCGGAACACCGACAGCGTCGCGGTCAGCACGACCGGAGATTCGAGTACGCCGAGCTCGTCCACCTGGGTCGACCCGACGAGCTTCCCGTGGCCGTTGCCGGCGTACACCGCGGCGGGCAGCGTCCACCGGCCGGGGCCGAGCTGTTCCGGCACAACAGCGGTGACGCCGGTGTGCAGGTCGGCGCCGTCGTCGACGGTGGTGTGGCCCACCAGGACGCCGGGGACGTCGGTGATCGCGTTGTGCGGCCCGGTGGGCAGCGACCCGACGACGATCCCCAGGTCGCGGGCGCGCCGACCGGGCTGGTTCAGGACGCCGCCGCCCGGATCGCCTGCACCATGCCGGCCGGGGAGTAGTCGTCGGGGACGCCCTCGACCAGGATGATGTCGCCCTCGATGTGCCGTGAGCGCAGCGGCGCGATCTCCTGGTAGGCGGGCGAGTCCCACCAGGCCCGCGCTTCGTCGATGCCCGGGAAGCCGAGCATCACGACGGCCCCGGGCCAGGCGCCCTCCTTCACTTCGTGCGGAGTGGCGTGCACGAGGAAGCGGCCGCCGTGCGGCGCGAGGGTGGCCGGGAGGCGCTCGATGTACTCGGCGATGTCCGGGTGCGGGGCGGCGTCCTGGAGGTGGGCGATGGCGTACGCGGTCATGGTGTCCTTCCGGCCGGTCGGGCTCCGAACATCGATCTTGGCATGGCGGTCAGCATTCCTGCTCGCCCGGACGTCCGGCCGGTTCATCGCCGACCGCGACGGCCACGATCGCGGCGTGCGGGCGGTGGGTGTCGTCGAGGCGCGTCAGGCGCTCGACCTCGGCGAACCCGGCTCGCCACAGCCGCGCGGAGAACTCGTCCACCGGCCAGCGGTACGCGGTGGCGACCTTGTGGTCGAAGGCGCCGACCTCGTCGCCGACGAAGATGCCGGCCACGAGTGGTCCACCAAGGACGATCGCGCGGCGGAACCCGGCCAGCACCGCGTCGAGATCCGGCGGCGGGAGGTGGATCAGGGAGTACCAGGCGAGGATGCCGGCGACAGAGTGGTCCAGGACGGCCAGGTCGTCCAGCGACCCGAGCCGGTAGACGCCGCCCGGATGCGTCGTCCGCGCGTGCGCGACGAACTCGGGAACGATGTCGATCCCGGTGGCGTCGACGCCCAGTGAGCGGAGGTGGTCGGTGAGGTGACCGGGCCCGCATCCCAGGTCGAGCACCGGACCGGTCCGGACGGCCAGGTGACGGCCGATGAGGGCGAGGTCGTCGGCGTGCACATGCCCGGTGGTGCCGAACAGTTCGATGTAGAGCTCCGCGACCGCTGCGTACGCCTGCCGAACCTGTTTGCTGCCCACCCACCGACCATAGGCGTACGAACGCCTATGGTCGGTGCGGAGATGGGCTTCGCGCGACGCGGGTCGTGCCGGGGACGGCGACGTCAGGCGTGCTTACCGCGACCGCGACGGCGCGTCAGGAACAGTGTCACGACGGCGGCCAGCACCAGCGCCACCGCGCCGGCGGCGGCGAGCAGCCCCGTCCGGGAGGTGCCGGTGATGGTGGTGGCGGCGAGGTCCGCCGTCGCGGACCCGTCGGGGGTCGCTCCGGCGTCACCGGCAGCGACCTCCCCGGCGGTCGGGGACGCGCTCGCGCCCGGGGTGGGGGAGACGCTCGCCGTGGGCGTCGGGGACGGGCTCGCCTTGGGGGCTCCGACGGCGGCGAGGGAGTCGCCGTTGAGCGCGACCTTGATCTTCGCCGTGCCGTTGCCGGAGGAGACGACAGCTACGGAGACCCGGTTCGCTCGGTCCGTCAGCTTCTTGACGGCGTCCACGTTGGCCGGCGCGTCGTTGGCGGCCGTCTTGTTCGCCGTCGTGGTGTCGATGAGCGAGGCGCCGCTGTACGTGCCGGTCGGCACCCGGTAGGCGTGCACACCCTCGATCGTCGCGTCGAAGCTGCCCGCCGCGTGGCGGTACTCGAGGACGAGCCGGTCCTTGCCCAGCGCGATGTCGAGGGCCCGCGTTCCGCTGCCGGTGCCGTGCAGAGGACGCAGCGTGTAGATCCCCGACTTGGTGACCTTGGTGGTGCTGTCGGAAAGCCACCCGGCGTGGATCATCTCGGGCGCCGTGAAGCCCGACCGGTAGCCGCCTCCGCCCATGATGCTCTTGTAGCTGGAACCCTCGGACCTGCACGCGGTCAGCTCGCCGCCGGTGCACAGGAAGCGGCCCTGGTGCCGGAAGCCCAGGTTGTGTCCCAGTTCGTGCCCGACGACGTCGATCCCGCTGGCCGTGCCGTACAGGTTGATCCAGGTGGTGGGGCCGGGCTGGGTGGCGAGCCCGGCCCAGGGGCAGTTCGTCTTCTGGGCCGGAAAGACCATGGAGAGGCTGTCGTAGTCCTCGCCGGCGACCAGGCCGCGCTTGGCGAGTTCCGCCCGCGTCATGGTGTTGATCTGGCCGTGCGGGCAACCGGCGGCGCTCAGGTCGAGTTTGATCGGACCGAGGAACTCTCCGGTGACGGCGGGCACCACCGTGTACCTGCCGCGGGAGACCTCCGAGAGGAACGAGGCGGCGGAGTCCTTCTTCGACCCGAAGTAGGTGTCCGGTGTGGACGCCTTCACCTTGTCCGGGAACTGGAACGAGGCGTCGCTGAACTCCACCAGGACGGGAAGGATCTTCCGCTTCACCGACGGGGCGGCGGCGCGCCGAGTCGGGCAGGACGCCGACGGTCAGCACTGTGACACCTGTGGCCAGGGCGATGCGGCCGAGGGCCGACAGCTTCATGTGATTTGTCCTTCGAGGGGGAGACGTCGGACGGGGACGCGTGAGGCGCGGCCGGGATCGATGCTTTGCGGAGAAGACGTCTTACGTCTGACGTCATGCAAAGCTAAAGGGTGTGAATGTCCCCGTCAAGCGAGGACGGCGGGCGGTGGACCGGCCCGGAGGCTTCGACGGGATCGGCATCGAAAAGTGAGGGATAGATAGCTTTCCGTCACTGGAGTTTCTATCCTTGTCAGAGATCCGGCCGTCAGCGGCGAAAGGGGCGGCATGCCGCGCCGTTCGAGCCTCAGCTATCGAGATGCGTTACGACTGCTGGCCCCGGGCAGCACGCGCATCACCGAGACCGACAAGGTGGTCAGCGCGGGGATCCTGGGCGCAGGCGCCCTCTCCCACGGTACGGCGCTGGCGCTGCTCGGCCCGAAGAACGCGCTCATGCAGCTCGTCCGGGACGCCACCGGAAACCAGGCCGGCCGCATCCGGGCGACCGGCGGGAAATCGTATTACGAGCTGCTGGAGGCCAGCCATACCGTGCTGGCGCTCTCCGCGTTCTTCGACGGTTTCCGCGACGAGGTCGGGCCGGGTTTCGACAGGCTGGAACTGACCGACGAGGAGAAGGTCGGCATGGTGCCGGCCGAGCGGCGGCACCACACGCTTCCGCAGGAGATCGACGGCGGCTACTTCCCGCTGCCCTCCTCGGTGCACGGCATGGACGACACCCGGCGGGACGTCGAAGCCGCCTACGTCAGGCTCTACGACGCCACCATCGCCTTCTGCGAGGGTCTCGCCGCCTGGCCGTCGGTGCGGCGCGGACTCGACCTCACGTCGATGCGCTCCCGCGTGGTGGGCCGGGCCATGTGGCACTACGAGGACCGCTTCGACCGGCTCGCCGCGGACCTCCCCGAGTTCGGCTTCCGGATGATCCGGCAGGCGATCGAGCACAACCTGCTCGACAACCGGAAACTCACCACCGAGGTCTCGGCCCGGCTGGACGCGCTGGCGCAGCTCTACCGCAACCTGGCCGAGCTGTCCGGTCCGGTGGCCGCCGACCGGCCCGACCTGCTCCGCGAATCCCTCGACCGGCTCACCGGCTCGCTGGCGGCGGTGTTCCGGCAGCCACTGCTGCGGATCAAGGACGTCGACTTCCACCTGCGGCTGCCGAACGTGGACAGCGGGTTCATCAGCCCCGACTTCCGCGCCGCCGAGTACGGCAAGCACACGTCACCGGAGCGGGAGGCATGGTGGGAGGACCAGCCGCGCCGGGGCGACCTCGTCGGGTTCCTCTCCGAGTATCTGACCGACCCGGCGAGCCTGCACCGTCCGCTGCTGCTCCTCGGCCAGCCGGGCGCCGGCAAGACGCTGCTGACCCGGGTGATCGCGGCCCGGCTGCCGGCGAGCCGGTTCACCGCGATAGTGGTGCCGCTGCGCCGGATGTCCGGGGACTCGTCGCCCACCGAGCAGATCGAGGCGGCGATCGAGCAGGTGATGGACGAGCGCATCCGCTGGGCGGACCTGCGCCGCGCCACCAAGCACACCACGGTCGTGGTGATCTTCGACGGGTTCGACGAACTCGTCCAGGTCACCGGCACGGCCCACTCGCAGTACATCGACCGGGTGGCCGAGTTCCAGGAGACCCAGTGGGACCTCGGCTACTCGGTCATCCCGATCATCACGTCCCGGATCCTGGTGATGGACCGCGCCAGCGTGCCGCAGGGCACCGTGCTCGTCCGGCTGGAGGACCTGACCGACGCCCAGGTGACGGCCTGGCTGGCGGCCGTCAACGCGGCGAACGACGGCCGGCCCGGCTACCGCCGGCTGTCCGCCCGGGAACTGCTGTCACACGGCGAGCTGGCCCGCCAGCCGCTGTTGCTCACGCTGCTGGCGATCTACTACAACGAGCAGTGGGCCGACCGCCGTCCCGGCGCCGCCATCTCCCCGTCCGACCTGTTCACCGGCCTGCTCACCGCGTTCATCAGGCGGCAGGTGAGCGAGAAGGCGCCGACCGCCCTTCCGCCGCACGAGCGGGAGGCCCGCGAGCACCAGCTCCGGCGCGACCTGGCGATCACCGCGTTCGCCATGTTCAACCGCAACCGGGAACTGGTGAACCGGGCCGCGCTCCGCCTCGACCTGGACTGCTTCGGCTCCGGGCCCGGCGACGTCTCACGCTTCGAGCTCGGCGACGTGCTCGGCCCGGAACAGCTGGTCACCGCCGCGTTCTTCGTGGTGTACGGCCCGGACGACGTGCAGGGCGAGGACGCCCGGCGCACGTACGAGTTCCTGCACACCACGATCGGCGACTTCCTGATCGCCGAGTACGTCATCGGGGCGCTGCGGAGCCTGGCCGAGCTGCGCCGGCACACCCGCAGCCCGGCTGGCTTCGGCTACCAGCTGGACACCGGCCAGTTCCGGGCGCTGCTCTCCCACCAGCCGCTGGTGAAGCGGGAGGCGGTGGTGGGCTTCGCCCGCGAGCTCAGCTCCCGCCACCCGGAGGAGCGGGACGGGATCGTGGAGACCATCGCCGGCCTGCTTGCCGAAGCCCGGCAGCGGACCAACCTGGCCGGCGTGGACGGCTACCGGCCCGCGCCGTACGACCCGGTGCGGCTGCTCGCCGCGTACACCGCCAACCTGGTCGCGCTCGCCGCGCTCGTGTCACCGGGCGGCGTACGGCACACCGACCTGATGGACGAGGCGACCTGGGTGTCGACGGTCCGGCTGTGGCGTGCGGGGCTGGACGAGAAGGGCCAGCTCGCGATGATCAGTTGGCTCGGCCGGGACGCCGACGGCCGGATCACCGCCGAGTGGCGCCGCGAACGCCGGGGGGAGACTGTGAACGTGGCCGCCGAGGAGGCGCGGCTGCTCGGCGACATCACCACCTACGGCCAGTTGCAGGCCGGCGCGCGGACGTGGCGCGGCCAGCAGCCGGACAGCTTCGAGGCCGCCCGGTTCCACGCCGACCTGGTGTCGCTCGCCACCCGCCGCTGGCCGGTGCCGTCCCTGCACCAGCTCATCCTGTACGACGAGCGCAGCTACCGGCGCCTGTGGGCGCGCGCCGTCGAGTCACCGGAGGCGGTGTCCAGCACGAGCGCCACGGTTCTGCTGGAGTGCCTCGCCGAGGACGGCGCGCAGTTGCCCCGCGAGGTGGTGTGCGGGCTGACCCGGGTGGCGCTGAGCCGGCTGCCCGACTCGCCGACCGCGCCACCCGAGCTGATCATCTCGTGCCCGTACCTGATCGACGAGTTCCCGGAGCTGGTCGACTCGCTCGGCACGACCGACGACCACGCGGTGCTGCACGCGCTCATCCTGCGGCACGGGCTCCACCGGCTGCCCCAGCGGTACGTGCCCCGGGTCCGCCGGGTGCTCGCCGACATCGAGGACCGGCTCGCGGAGCTGCCGCTGGAAGACGGCGTGGTGTCGGCCGAGATGGCCGAGCAGTTCGCCGCCGCCCGGGTCGACAACCGCACGGCGCTGTGGCTGCTGATGGCGTTGAGCGAGTACGCCGAGCTGGCCTGGCCGAAGATCCCGCCGAGGACGATGCACGCCCTGCTCGCGCACCGGCTGCCGGACGAGTTCCTCGACGAGGCGAGCCTGTGCCGGCTGCTCCTGGACTACCTACGGGCCTACGACCGGGTGCCGGCCGAGGTCTCGCTGGCGTCCGCCCTCGACACGCTGCGCGTCCTCGCAGCGTCCGGTCACACCGGCCAGATCCCGGCCGCCGAGGCGGTCTGACCACGCCACCCGTACCGCCACCACCCGTTCGGAGGCCAAGATTGGCACACTCGCCCCGGCACCGAGAGCACATCGTCCGCGCGGGAAGGAGGAACCTGGCGGTCGACATCGCCGGGGCGGAACGCGGCTGGCCCGTGTTCCTGATGCACGGCACGCCCGGCAGCCGCAACGGTCCACGACCACGGTCCATCGTGCTGCACCGGCTGGGCGTACGGCTGATCTCGTACGACCGGCCGGGTTACGGCGGTTCCAGCCGGCTGCCCGGCCGCCGGGTCGCGGACGCCGCCGCGGACGTCGCGGCCATCGCTGACGACCTGGGCCTGGACGCGTTCTCGGTGGTGGGGCGGTCCGGGGGCGGCCCGCACGCCCTGGCCTGCGCCGCGCTGCTGCCGGATCGGGTACGGCGGACCGCCGTCCTGGTCGGTCTCGCCCCGGCCGGCGCGGCCGGACTGGACTGGTTCGGCGGCATGACCGACGCCAACGTGCGTGACTACGGCGCCGCCGAGCGCGACGTGCCGGCGCTCGCGGAGCAGTTGCGGCTGCGGGCCGAGCGGACGATGGACGACCCGGGCTCGCTGCTCGCGCTGCTGGTCGAGCAGATGACCGAGGCCGACCGCCGGGTGGTGGCCGGGGTGCCGATCCGCCGGCAGCTCACCGACGCCTACGCCGAGGCGCTGCGCCAGGGGCCGCACGGCTGGATCGACGACGTGCTCGCGCTGCGCGCCGACTGGGGCATCACGCTCGCGGACATCCGGATGCCGGTCCGGCTGTGGCACGGCGCCGACGACAACTTCGCCCCGGCCAGCCACACCCGCTGGCTGGCCGAGCAGATTCCCGGCGCGCAACTGCACGTGCAGCCGCACAGCGCGCACTTCGGCGCGGTGGAGGTGCTGCCGGAGATCCTCGCCTGGCTCGCCGGCCCGGTGGAGCGGACCGCCGTCAGATCGGATGCGGGTCGATGATGCGCCGTTGCAACCGGCTCTCCCGGGCGGCCTCGACGGCCGGGTGGTTCTCGCCGAGCCGGTAGGTCAGTTCCCGGGTGACGGCCTCCAGCTCCGCGCGCCGGCCGCTCTCCACCCGCTCCTGCATCACCACCAGGTTCGCCCGGCAGCGCAGCGTGTTGGTGTGGTCGCGGCCGAGGATCCGCACCAGCCCGTCGTGCGCGCGCCGCAGCAGGCTCAGCGCCTCCCGGTCCGCGGCCTCCCGGCCTTCCGGCGGGTCCGGCTGTTCGGCGATGCAGATGCCCTGGTTCATCCAGCCGGAGAGCGGGTACGGGTGCCCGCTGCCCAGGACGCCCGCGAGCGAGTCGGCGGACCGGCCGGCGAGCTGCCGGGCCTCGGCGAAGTCCCCGGCGCGGCGGGCCACCATGGCGAGGTTGACCATGCAGACCAGGGTCAGCGGGTGCGCCGGGCCGAGGTTGCGCTGGTAGATGCGGTGCACCTCGGTGAGTTCCCGGCTGGCGCGCTGGAACAGGTCGACGGTGAGCAGGTTGATCGACAAGCTCAGCCGGCAGGTGAGCGTCTCCGGGTTGTCCGGCCCGAACCGCTCGTTCAGCAGCTCGTACGCGGCTTCGAGGAGCTTGCCCGCCTCGACCGCGTGCCCGGCCGCGCGCAGCGACACCGCCAGGTTCGTCTGCGTCCGCAGGGTGATCAGGTGTTCGGCCCCGGCGGTGTGCAGCAGGTCGCGGTGGACGCTGCGCAGCCGGGTGACCGACTGCTCGAAGTCGCCCGCGTCGCGCATGTCGATGCCGACGTACGCGGAGGAGGCGAGCGTGTCCGGGTGATTCTCCCCGAGGATCGCGCGACGCCCGGCAAGCACCATCTCGTCGTTCTTGCGGGCCTCCCGGAAGTCGCCCATCAGGCGCTGGGTGCTGGCGAGGTTGTTGAGCGCCGCGAGGGTACGCGGGTGCTCCTCGGTGAAGTTCCGCTTCCACGCGTTGAACGTGATCTCGTCCAGGCGCAGCGCCTCGTTGTACATGCCCATGCCGCGCAGGTCGCGGGCGAGCCCGCCGGCGGTCATCAGGGTGTGCGGGTGGTCCTCGCCGAGCAGTTCCCGCTGGGCCGCCAGCACCTCCTCGTCCAGCGCCCGGGACTCGGTGAACTGCCCGAGGAAGGCGAGGATGTTGGCGAGGTTGAACTGGAGGTGCAGCAACTGCCGGCGCAGGTCGTCGCGCGCCCGCGGGTCGGTCTCCTGGGCCAGCATCTGCTCCCAGGTCTGCGCTACCTCCTGCCCGAGCCGCCGGCCGGTCTCCAGGTCGCCGCGCAACTGGAGGTAGCGGACCCGGTCGATCATCAGCGCCCGCACCTCCACCTTGCGGCTCAGCGGTGCCTTCGACGCCTCCAGGTGCGGCCAGATGACCCGGAACCGGGGCCACCCGTCGGGGTCGTCGACCTCGCCCTCGGGCCGGGCGGCGGCGAGCACCAGGTGGACCTGCTGGCGGGCCTCGTCGAGTTCCGCCTCCGTCATCCGGGACCGGACGGCGTGCTGGAGCAGGCGGTGCATGAGCACCAGGCCGCCCCGGCCCCGCTCGCCGCCGGCCGGGTTCTCGGCCCGCAGGTCGACCCGCACCAGGGCGAGCCGGTTGGCCTGCTGCACCAGTTGCTGGCGGACCAGCCGCTCCTTGGCCTGCGGGTGGAACGGCACGAGAGCCTCGGCGAACTCGTCGCTGTAGACCAGGTCGGCGGAGATCTCCGGCGCGAACACCGAGCAGAGTTGCAGCACCCGGTAGGCGGCCGGGTTGCGGGTCCGCAGGTGGTTGAGGGACAGCTCCCAGGTGGCCTCCACGGAGACGTTGCTGTTCGGTTCCATCACCGCGCCCGGACCGAACTTGGCGATCTCGGTGAGGTAGCTGTCGACGGAGTGACCGGTGTCGGCGAGCCAGGCCGCGGCGGCGGTGACGGCGATCGGCAGGTCGCCGAGCAGGGCGGCGATCCGGTCGGCCTGGTCGACGCGCATGTTCGGCACCCGCTCGGTGAGGTGCTGGATGCTCTCCGCCCGCTTGAACACGTCGACCTGGACGGTGGTGGCCCGCTCGACCCACTGGAGGTTCCGGGACGTGATCAGGACGTGGCCCTTGCCGTCCGGCACGTACGGCAGGACGCCCTCGATCTCGTCCGCGTTGTCCATGATCAGCAACCAGCGGAGGTCGGTGCGGCGCAGCGCCTGGAGCACCAGCCGGGCGTTCTCCCGGTTCGATTCCGACGACGGGACGCCCAGGTAGGGCGCGAGGTCACCGATCGCCGACTCGATGAACGGCACCTGGTCGGCGTCGATCCACCACACCATGTCGTACGCGGCGCGGTAGCGGTGGGCGTACTCCAGCGCGAGCTGGCTCTTGCCGATGCCGCCCATGCCCTGCAACGCCACCGGCCCGGTGCCGGAGAGCACCACCTTCGGGCTGCTGCGCAGCAGCGTCCGCAGCTCGCGCAGGTCCGCCTCCCGGCCGGTGAAGCGCTTGTTGCGGCCCGGCACCTCGAACACCGTGTTGTCGCGGCCGGGGAACCGGGGACCGGTGGGCAGCTCCAGGTCGGCGGGCACCCCCTCGCGGCCGACCAGGCGCAGGATCCGCGCGGCGGCGGTACGGGCCTCCAGGCCGGCCACCGAGACGGTGTGCGCGGCGGGCACGTTCGCCAGGCGCCGCACGTCCGCGACGTAGACCACGAGCGGCACCTGGTCGGGCGAGCGGTCCGGCGCGGCGAGCACCGCCTCCTCGTTCGCGTTGGACTCGGAGACGATGATCAGTTCCCGGGCCGTCCGGGGCACCTCGTCGTCGGTGAACCACGGGTCGGTAACCCGGACGTCGGCCGAGACCAGCAGGTGACCGATCCACTCCGCCCACACCCGGTCGTACTGGGCGTGCCGGAGCAGGATCTCGTTCTCCACCGAGTTGGAGGTACGGGTGAACCGGGCGTTGACCCGCTCGCGTACCGCGCTGCTCATCGGCGGCAGCGACTCCACCTCGCCCCGGGTGATCTCCCGGGCCAGCACCTCGTACGCGGACAGCAGCGACCCGTTCACGCCGGGCTGGTCGGCGAACGTGGCGAGCAGTTCCTCGTACGCGTAGAACGCCTGGTAGGGCACCTGCATCCGGGCCCAGTACCGGTCCCGGTCGGCCTCGCTCATCCCGCTCGGCAGACCGCTGAACCGCTGCCGCGCCACCGCGCGCCCGGTGTCCGCCTTGACCTTCTCCGCCGGGTCGATCCGCATCGGCACGGGCAGCACCCGGATCCGCCGCGACCCGTAGCGGTGCTCGACCAGCCGCGCCACCTTGGCCGCGCCGGTGATGCCCTGCTCGCTGAGGGTGAAGCAGGTGACCAGCACGTCCGGCAACTGGATCGTGCAGATGTCGGCGACGTCGGAGAACCCGGTGCGGCTGTCGATCAGCACGTAGTCGTAGTTGCGCTTCATGTCCGCGCGCAGCGCGTCGAAGAAGTAGCCGCCGCCCTGCCGCTCGTAGAACTCGTCCCAGTTCATCCCGGCGAGCGCGCCGGCGTAGTCGTTGTTCTGCTGGCCGGCGCCGAGGAAGTCGAGCGTCCCGTCGCCGGGGAAGTTGGACCAGTTCAGCGAGAACGAGTACTTGTGCACCCGGGCGTACTGCTCGTGCCAGCGGTCGTCGCCCTTGTCCTGCTTGGTGGTGGTCGCCCACTCGTACTCCCGGATCAGGTCGATCACCCCGCCGGTGCTCTCCAGCGCGTCGCGGTCGATGAACGGCGCGAAGAAGCGCGACAGGCCGGGGGATTCCAGGTCCCAGTCGACGGCGAGCACCCGCTTGCCGTTGGCGGCGAGGATCCAGGCGACGTTCGCCAGCGCCATCGTCCGGCCGGTGCCGCCCTTGTAGGAGTAGAAGGTGACGACCTGTCCCTCGCGTCGGGTCATGTGTCCACTCCCTCGTCGGGCGGCGGGTTCTCCCAGAGCCGGGGTTTGCTGATCGGTCGTCCCGGCGGCGGGTAGGCCGGCCTCGCCTCCAGGTATCGGCGGCGCATCCGGTCGACCAGGCCGTGGATCCCCGCCCGCCAGTCGTCGTACGTGGTGACGGCCAGCGGGCGTGCCGCGGCCGGGATGATCGCGATGGCCCGGTCGAGCAGCACCGCCGCGTGGGAGCGACGGCCGGGTGCCGAGTCCTCGATGATCACCACGACGCCCACCCAGCGGTGCAGCGAGGCGACGGCCGCGCGGACGGCCTCCGCACCGTCCGGCGTCTCGACCACCCGAGGATCGATCATGAGTACGCCCGGGCAGCCCCGGAACAGCCCGGCATCGGGTACGAAGTCGCGGACGTCGATCGGCATCCGGAGCCGCTGCACCGCGTCGGTCACGTCGTCGACCACCGGCGGCCGGTCGCGGAACGGGCGCCACCGGCCGGCGTGCGTGTCGGACCGCCCGTTGAGCCGGCCCGCGTCCGCCGGTTCCTCGGGCGCGATCACCACCGCCCGGAACGGCACCTCGCTGGTCGGCGACGACGGCAGGTCGGTCGGGCCGGTCGGCGGCTCGGCCGGCTGCAACGGCGTCTGCTCGGCGGTGTCGACGATGTGCTGGGCGAGCCGACCCAGCACCTCCTTGTAGGCGTGCTGGAACTTCTGGAGCCGGCAGAGCGCGCTCATGCCGTTCGCCGCGTACGCGTCCACGTCGGCGGCCATCGCCACCGCCCGGGCCTGGTCGGGCGCGTGCACGGCGGCGGGCGACGGGATCCACAGGACCGGCAGGATGTTGTCGCCGTCGGGCGGGCGGCCGGCCCGGATCAGCCGTTGCCGGAACCACTCCCGTTCCCGGCGCGAGTCGTCCCGGTTGAGGTAGTCCGGTGAGTACAACGGCACGAACACCTCGGCCTCGGCCAGCGCGGTGCGTCTTCGTTCCGTCCGGTCGTCCGGCGGCCGCACCATGAAGTCGGCGAAACCCTGCCGGCGTAACCGGTCGCCGGGCCGGCCGTCGATCGCCAGGTTGAGATCGTGGTAGAAGCGGCGGACCCAGTGGTCGCCCGGGGTGCGGTCGTTGTGCGTCGGCGGGGGGACGTAGCTGAGGAAGAAATAGGGCGGGCCCGGCAGCGCGGGCCGCTCAGAGGTCACGACGACACGACCGTTCCACGGGAAGTGCGCCTGACCCCCAACCGTCAATGATCACGCGCTGCTCCCCGGTCGACACGATACGGCGTCTATCGATCAGGGTAGAGAGGTTGCGCTCGGGTTACCAGGCCCTCACCGTCCGATGTGGGCGTCCATCCACGCCACGGCGACGCGTACCGCCTCCGATATCGGCAGCAGCCGGGCCGGCGCGTCGCCGACCGTCCCGTGCCGGGTGAACGTCGCCCGGTCGAGTTCCGCGCCGATCTCGCTGAACAGGGCCGCGTCGAGGTGCGGCGCCTCGAAGTCGAGCCGTTCCCGGCGGCCGTCGCGCACCACGTAGCAGCGGTACGGCCGCCGCTGCGGCGGGCGGCGCAACCGGTACTCGGCGAGGTGCAGCGCGGTGCATGTCGCATAACCGACACCGAGCAGCAGCGTCCACGCGCCGGCCGCCTCCAAAGCGGCGAGCGGGGACCGCTCCCCGAGGTGGGAGTCCAGGTCGTGGACGCGCATCAGCTCCTGCGCCCGCGGCCCCCACGCGCTGAACGACGTCTGCGGGTGCCGGCTGCGGACCGCGCCGGGCAGCCGGCGTACGTGCTCGGCGAACACGCCGACCCCGAACGACGGCGTGACGGCCGGGTCGAAGCCGGGCATCCGGTCCTCGTACGCCAGGCGCTCCTCGTCGGTGAGCCCGGCGGTCGCGGCGCGGTACGCGGCGCTGCTCACCGAGTTGTCAGGGGTCTGTGCCGGGACCACGACGGTGCCGGAGGGGCCGATGGCGGCCCGCAGGGCGTCGGCCAGCGTGGCCGGCCCGCCGTCGACCGGTCCGAGCGCGCGCAGGGAGCAGTGCACGAGCGCCACGTCGCCGGGGCCGAGCCCGAGCGCGCGCAGGTCGGCGGCGAGCGTGCCGGCCCGGTACGGGGTCCGGGTGGCGGTCACGACGGCCACCCCGACATCGAGCGGGCGACCTGCCGGACCAGCCGCGAGCCGGCCGGGGTGAGCGCGTCCGCCCGTTGCAGAGCGCCGATCGCCTCGGCCGTCCAGTCGCGGTACCGGCGGTACACCGCCTGCGCGCCGTCGACCTCACGGTCGGCCCGGATCCGCCAGATGTCGGCCACCGCAGCGTGCGCGTAGATGCCGTGCAGGACGGCCTCCGCGGGCCGGGGGTCGGGCCGCCAGCCCACTGTGATGTCGATCGGCCGGGTGCCGTCGACCAGGTCGCAGATGTCCAGCAGGGCGTTCATCTTGCTGTGCTGGAACTCGTGCACGAGCAGCACCGCGAGCGACCCGGCGTCGGTCTCCGTGGCCGCGACGCCGCCGAACGCCTGCCGCGCGGTCGACGCCTCGCTCACCCCGGCGCCGCTGCGGCGCAGCGGCACCACGGCCCGCAGCCCGGCGCGCAGCTCCTCGGCGTGGCCCGGCACCTCGTCCCGGATCGCCTGCCACGCCGCCGCGAACGTCTCGGCCCAGCGCGCGGCACCGGCGTCGTCGAGCCGGTCACCTGCGGGCAGCCGGTGGCAGTCGCGGTGCGGGTCGCCATCCTCCAGCAGGACGCGCACGCCCGGCGCGGTGAGCACGCGCGTCGGCCACCACCTCGGCGCGTCCCCGGGCGTCCCGGGCCGGACCGTGACCGTCACATCCCCGGCGGTCACCCGCAGCGAACCGCTGCCGGTCTCGACCCGTGCGGCGCCGTCACCCACTTCGGGCAGCAGGACCGTGCCCACTGTCGGCAGGTGCAGGCGGCTGGACCGCACCGGCACGTCGAGGCGTACCGGGGTGCCGGCGTCGAGCGCGGCGGCGACGGCGAGCGCGGCCAGGTAGTCCGGTCCCTGCCGGGCGCCGGTGCCGGTGCCGGCGAGACAGTCGACAGCCCACGCCCGCACGTACGGATGCGCCGCGATCCGGGCCACGGACTCCGGCGCGCTGCGGTCGAGGGCGGTCAGCGCCTCCCAGCCGTCGGCTCCGGCCCCGCCGGCGGGCAGCCGGTCGGCCACCTCGGCGAGCAGCGCGCGGACGATGGCGATCTGCGCCTCGACGAGCCGGCCGATGGCGACCCGGTCGCCGGTCAGGGCCGCGAGGCGGTCGATGAAGTCGTCGGGCAGGCCGGCGTCGAGCCGGACGGGTGCCGGTGGGTTCTCGTTCACGTGCACGATCAGCTCTTTCAGATCGGCGCAGTAGACACTCGGACGGTTGAAGTGCCCGGCGCCGTACCGGTGGGCGAAGAGTCCCCCGCCGCACTGGTCGACCACCGGGCACCGCCGGCACTCGTCGCTGAGCCCGGCCCGGCCGGAGCGGCGGCGGGTCAGGAGCGGGCTGGCCGCCACGTCGTCGGCCGCGTGCGAGAAGACGGTCATGCCGGTGGCCGGCGCGCCGTCGTACGCGGTCTTGAGCGAGTCCGCCTGCTCCCACTCGCCGTCCGTCTCGATCACCGCCAGGTCGACCGGGTCGAGACCGAGCCACTCGGTGCCGCTGGGTCCGCCCGCGGCTGTGGACAGCAGCGAGTCGAAGAGGCGGACGGAGACCGGCCGGCCGTCCGCCCGCCAGCGGTCGTAGACGGCACGCAGCCAGTCCGCGTACGCGGTGCCGCCGCCCGCCGGCCGCCACGGCGGGTCGTCCCAGGTGGCGTGCGGGAGCAGGAAGTCGATCCGCGGAGGCTCCTGGGCGAGCAGCGACTCGTACACCGCGATCGGGTCGTTGCGCACGTCCACAGTGCACAGCAGGCCCGAGTAGATCCGCCGGTACGCCGGGCGGCGCAGCAGGGCGAGCGCGCGGAGCACCTGGTCGTAGCTGCCGGCACCGGACCGGAAGCGCCGGTGCCTGTCGTTGGCGGCCCGGTCGCCGTCGAGCGATACGCCGACCGCCACGTCGTGTTCGGCGAGCACGTCGCAGAGCCGCTCGGAGAGCAGGACGCCGTTGGTCTGCATGCCGAGCCGGAGCCGGGTAACGGGGTCGATGACACGCCGGAGGTCGGCGAGCACCTCGCCCAGCCGCTCGGCGCCGAGCAGCAACGGCTCCCCGCCGTGCAGGATGACGGTGACGTCCGGCAGGTCGTGGGCCGCGGCGTGTTCGGCGATCCGCCCGGCCGCGGCCCGGAGCACCTCCGGTGTCATCCGTACCGGGCGGCGCCGCCAGCTCTGGTCGGCGTGCTCGTAGACGTAGCAGTGGTCGCACGCCAGGTCACACCTGGCGTGCACCTTGAGGACGAACTCGGTGAGCGCCGCGCGGGCGGGCCCCGGGGCCATCGCGGATCAGATGAACGACGAGAACTTCGCCGCCGGGATCCGGGTCTGATCGAGGTGAGCCGCCATCACCCGGCGCACGATGGGGGAGATGTCCGCGGCGGAGAGCCGGTCGAGCGGCTCCGCGCGGACCCTGCCCAGCGAGACCGGGGGCTCATCCTGGCGCAAGGGTGCGGTTGTCATGAGTGTTCCTTAGGTTCGGGTATGCGCCGGCCGAGCACAGCGGCGACGGCCAACCTAGTGGCTTCAGGGATTCAGCGCCATCGACCCACCGGTGGGGAGACGGTTCTTTTCGGACGGTTCGCCGGCCGGCGTCGTCGTCGCCCGGGGGAGCGACCGTAAGGGATCAATTATGCGCCTTTTTGCCGATCTAGGCCACGAATCGAAAGTTCAGACTTTGCCAGAAATCGTCCACCCCGATCCCCTGGTCAGGTGAGGGGTCGGGGTGGACGAACGGCAGCGTCAGGTTGAAGAACGCCTCAGCCAGCCGCAGGCGCGCGAGCATCGCGACCAGGTCCCAGACGTTGTCCGGGGTGATGCGGCGGCCAGCACCCGCTCGCGGGTCATCGAGCGCTCCCCCACCACCCTCCAGCCGTGTGCACTGCCGGGCCGTGGTGCGGGCGGCGGTAGTGCTGGTCGAGAAGCTGGCATGGCCATGGCCCCGTGCTGTCACGCACCCGTCAGCCATCGACTGTTACGACTTGACGAACGACGTGTTATCGCTCACAGTCGATGGCACAGGGCGGCGGCTTGGGCGGCTCACCGGGCGGGTGCGGCTGGCCGCGTGGCAGGCCGGGTGTGGGATCAGTGCGCTCCGACGGATTGTTAGCGCTCACAACATGTCTGATCTGAGGGAGGAACATGTTTGCTTTCGGTAGGTCCCCATCGACTGTGTCGCCGCCACGACGGCGCCGATGGCTGCCGCGCGTCGTCGCCACGGGCGCGGCAGCGGTACTCGTCGGCGCCGGCGCCGTGGCGGTCGTGTCCGCGCCCGCCGCCGCTGCGAGCGTCGACACGAACGCCTGGTACGTCCTGGTCAACCGCAACAGCGGCAAGGCGCTCGACGTCTACAACCTGGCCACGAACGACGGCGCGCGGATCGTGCAGTGGTCGCGCAACAACGGCAACCAGCAGCAGTGGCAGTTCGTCGACTCCGGCGGCGGCTACTACCGGCTGAAGTCACGGCTGTCGGGCAAGGTGCTCGACGTCTACAACTGGTCGACCGCCAACGGCGGAAGCATCGTGCAGTGGTCCGACCTCAACGGGACCAACCAGCAGTTCCGGCTGGCCGACTCCGACAGCGGCTACGTCCGGCTGATCAGCCGCCACAGCAACAAGGCGGTGGAGGTGCAGGGCGCCTCGACCGCCGACGGCGGGAACATCGTCCAGTACGACGACTGGAACGGCGCCAACCAGCAGTGGCAGCTCGTCCGCGTCGACGGGGGCGGCGGCAACCCCACCACGCCGCCGCCGACCACTCCTCCGCCGGGTGGCACCTGCAACCTGCCGTCGTCGTACCGGTGGTCGTCGACGGGCGCGTTGGCGCAGCCGCGCTCGGGCTGGGTGTCGCTGAAGGACTTCACAGTGGTGCCCTACAACGGGCAACACCTGGTGTACGCCACCACGCACGACACCGGGTCGTCGTGGGGGTCGATGAACTTCGGGTTGTTCTCGAACTGGTCGCAGATGGCTTCGGTGTCGCAGAACGCGATGTCGTCGGGGACGGTGGCGCCGACGTTGTTCTACTTCGCGCCGCGCAACATCTGGGTCCTGGCCTACCAGTGGGGCCCGACCGCGTTCTCCTACCGCACCTCCAACGACCCGACGAACCCGAACGGGTGGTCCTCGGCGCAGCCGCTGTTCACCGGCAGCATCTCCGGGTCCGGCACCGGCCCGATCGACCAGACGCTGATCGCCGACGACCAGAACATGTACCTGTTCTTCGCCGGTGACAACGGCAAGATCTACCGCTCCAGCATGCCCCTGAGCAACTTCCCGGGCAGCTTCGGATCGAACTACACCACCATCATGTCGGACTCGACGAACAACCTGTTCGAGGCCGTGCAGGTCTACAAGCTGCAGGGCCAGACCCGCTACCTCATGATCGTCGAGGCCATCGGCTCCCAGGGCCGCTACTTCCGCTCCTTCACCGCCACCAGCCTGGGCGGCTCGTGGACCCCGCAGGCGGCCACCGAGTCCAACCCGTTCGCGGGCAAGGTCAACAGCGGCGCGACCTGGACCAACGACATCAGCCACGGTGAACTGATCCGCACCACCGCGGACCAGACCTTCACCGTCGACCCCTGCAACCTCCAACTGCTCTACCAGGGCCGCTCCCCCAACTCCGGCGGCGACTACGGCCTCCTGCCCTACCGGCCCGGGCTGCTCACGCTCCAGCGCTGAGCGCGTACCCCGAGATCTGGAGAGCCCGGCCCGCGTGATCGCGGGCCGGGCTCTCCGGCGTCTCGCCCGGCGGCGATCGTTGTCCTGGAGGCAACGACGGTGGCCCGGTCCGTCGTTGATCGGAACCGCGCCGCCCGGGAGGGTGGAGTTGCCACCACCCCCCGGACGAAGGGTTGAGCAGATGTCCTTCCAGGCGTACCTCGACGCGATCGAGGACAAGACCGGCAAGACCCCGCGCGTCCTGGTCGACGAGGCCCGTGAGCGCGGCTACGACGCGGCCGACGTCAAGGCCGGCGTGATCGTGGGCTGGCTCAAGGACGAGTACGGCCTCGGCCGGGGCCACGCGATGGCCCTGGTCCACGTGATCAGGAACGGGCCGAAGATCAGCGCCAGGCACGTCGGATCCACCGGCTCCCACCGCGACGACAGCGACACGCTGTGGCTGGACGGCAAGGCCGCCCGACCCTCCGCGTAGCGGCCGTTGGACTGCGACGCCTATCGTTCGGCCCATGGGAGCGATCAAGCCGTGGCACCTGTCCGTCCTGGCGCTCTGCTGCCTGCTGCCGATCGTCGCGGCGGTGGCGGCAGGCGTGTGGGCGCGGCGGCGCCGCCGCTGACCGGTCAGCGGTCGGCGACGAACTCCTCCACCGCAGTGCAGACCCGCCCGAGCGCCTCGGCCGAGCGCGCCAGCGGCCCGGGCACCATCATCGAGTGGTCGGCGTCGGCGACCTCCACCACGTACGGGGTGAGGCGGCGCGCCACCGCACCGTCCCAGACCCGGTCGGCGGTGCCGCCGGCCAGCAGGAACGGCGCGGTGGCCCGGCCCAGCGGCTCCCGTACCGCGGGGTCGGTCAGCAGCGGCGTCAGCCAGACCGCCGGGATGCCCCGATCGGCGGCGAGCGGGGCGGCGAAACTACCGAGCGACTTGCCCACGAGCAGATCCACCCCGGCGTCGAGGACCGGATCCAGTTGCTCGGCGACCCACTCCGGCGCGCTGTCGAGGCGCAGGTCCCCGATCGACCGCCAGGTCACTTCGTGCACGTCGAAGCCGAGCCGGCGCAACGCCTCACCGATGTAGACGAAGAGCGGACCCCGGGTGTCGTAGCCACGTCCCGGAGCGAGCACCGCGCGCCGATCCGCCATGGTGGCCTCCCTCTCGTTCGATCGATGCGTCACGCTAGCCGCCGCACGGGCTTCCGGTGACCCCTCGGCCTCACATCCGTTCCGGGGTACGGATGCCGAGCAGGTCCAGGCCCTGCCGCAGCACCCGCCCGGTCAGCTCGCACAGCACGAGCCGGCTCTCCCGGATCGGCCCCTCGGCCCGCAGCACCGGGCAGCGCTCGTAGAACGCGCTGAACGCGACCGCCAGCCGGTGCAGGTACGCGGTCAGCCGGTGGAACTCCAGGCTGCCCGCCACCTCGTCGACAACCGCGGCGAAGCCGACCAGTTCCATGGCGAGCGCCCGCTCGGCCGGCTCGGCGAGCGAGACCTCCGCGTCCGGGCGCGCCGCCGCGCCCGCCCGCCGGAAGATCGACCGGACCCGGGAGTACGCGTACTGGAGGTACGGCGCGGTGTTCCCGTCCAGCGACAGCATCCGTTCCCAGTCCAGCACGTAGTCCTTGTGCCGGTCGCCGGACAGGTCGGCGTACTTGATCGCGCCGATGCCCACCGCGCGTCCCACCTCGGCGGCCGCCGCCTCGCCCAGCTCGGGATTGCGTTCCCGGGCCAGCGCGGTGGCCCGCTGGACCGCCTCGGTGAGCAGCCCGACCAGCTTCACCGACCCGCCGGCCCGGCTGCGCAGCATCCGCCCGTCCGGGCCGAGGATCGAGCCGAACCCGACGTGCTCGGCCCGCACCGGCGCGGCCAGCCAGCCGGCCTGCGCGGCGACCGCGAACACCATCTCGAAGTGCCGCCGCTGCGGTAGCCCGACCACGTAGAGCAGCCGGGTCGCGCCGAGCGCGCCGGTCCGGTGCCGCAGCGCGGCCAGGTCGGTGGCCGGGTAGCCGTACCCGCCGTCGGACTTGCGCACGATCAGCGGCAGCGGCTCGCCGTCACGGCCCACCGAACCGGGCGGGAACACGCAGTCCGCGCCGTCGCTGCGCCGCAGCAGCCTGAGCCGGTCGAGCTCCTCGACAGTCGGGGCGAGCTGCTCGTGGTAGCTGCTCTCGCCCCGGAAGTCGTCCCCGGTCAGCGTCACGTCGAGCAGGTCGTACACGGCCAGGAAGTAGCTCTCGGACTGCGTCACCAGTAGCCGCCACAACCGCAACGTCGCCGGGTCGCCGCCCTGCAACGCCACCACCCGCTGCCGCGACCGCTCCCGGAACGCCTCGTCGTCGTCGAACTTCGCCCGCGCCGCCTTGTAGAACCCGTCCAGGTCACCCATCGACAGCTCCTGCGCCGCCCCGGCCTCGCCAAGATCGAGCAGGTGCTCGATCAACATGCCGAACGGCGTGCCCCAGTCGCCCAGGTGGTTGGCGCGCAGCACCCGGTGCCCGAGCCACTCCAGCGTCCGCGCCGCCGCGTCCCCGATCACCGTCGAGCGCAGGTGCCCGACGTGCATCTCCTTCGCCACGTTCGGCCCGGAGTAGTCGACCACCACCGTCTCCGGCTCGGTCACCGCCGGCACACCGAGCCGCGGGTCGGCGGCCATCGCGGAGACCAGCCCGCCGAGCGCGTGCCCGGCCACCGTCAGGTTGAGGAAACCCGGACCGGACACCTCGACCGCCGCGCAGAGGTCGCCGAGCGCCGCGCGCTCCCGTACCTCCGCGGCGATCTCCCGCGGCGGCCGGCCGAGCCGCCGGGCCAGCCCCAGCGCCGCGTCGGACTGGAAGTCCGCGTGCTGGGAGCGCCGCACGGCCGGGTCCACCGGCCCGCTGGCCACCGCCGCGAACGCCGGCGCCAGCCGGTCGGTGAGCAACCTTTCAAGATCCATGAGTACGCCGATCTCGCTGTGGATCCGCCGCGCGGATCACCTGACGGGGAACGCGACGGCGGAGCGACGACGACCGATGACGACCGGCGGCTCGATCCGCCGGTCGCAGGAGGGGAAGGCTCAGCGCAGGCGGTCGCGGGACCGCCGGCGTCGCAGCGCGCCGAGCCGGACGTCGGAGGACGTCATCGGGTACGCGTGCGAGCTGGCCATGTCGGCAGCGTAACCGGCCGGTCCGGGGTCGGCGCAAGCGCGTACCCCGGACCGGCTCGTGGTCAGGCCGAGGTGGCGACGGCCTTGCGGTAGCGCTCGGCCCGGCGCCGCACCTGGGTGTACGCGCTGCTCAGGCCCATCGCCCGGCGGACCTCGACGAGCGTTCGGCGCACCTGCTCGCGGGTCCGCTCGGTGCCGGTGACGATCAGCTCGTCGACCAGGCCGGGCTGCGCCTCGAAGCGGGCCCGGCGCTCCCGGATCGGGTCGAGGAACCGGTTGAGCGCCGTCGCCAGCGCCTCCTTGACCTCCACGTCACCGACCCGGCCGGCCCGGTAGCGGGCCTTGAAGTCCGCCACCTGAGCCCGGTCCGGATTGAAGACGTCGTGGTACTCGAAGACCGGGTTTCCCTCGACGGTGCCGGGCACGTCGGCGCGGACCCGGTTCGGATCGGTGAACATCCCCATCACCTTGCGGCGCACCGTCGCCGCGTCGTCGGAGAGCGCGATCGCGTTCCCCTTGCTCTTGCTCATCTTCCCGGCGCCGTCGGTGCCGACGAGCGTGGGTGTGGCCGACATGAGCATCTCGGGGACCGGAAAGACCTCGCCGTAGAGGTGGTTGAACCGCCGGGCGATCTCCCGGGTCACCTCGACGTGCGCGGCGTTGTCCTTCCCGACCGGCACGACCTGCCCCTTCACGCAGAGGATGTCGGCGGCCTGGAGGACCGGATAACCGAGCAGGCCGTACGGCATCTCGTCCTTCCCGGCGTCCCGGGTCATCTCCTTCAACGACGGCACCCGCTCCAGCCGGGGCACCGTGATCAGGTTCTGGAACAGCGTGTTCAGGTCGCCGACCTCGGGGACCGCGGACTGGAGATAGAACGTCGCCCGTTCCGGCTCCACCCCGGCGGCGAGGATGTCGGTGACCATCTCGCGGGCGTTGTGCGCCACCTGCTCGATGTCCGCGCGGCTGTTGCGCGTGGTGAGCATGTGCAGGTCGGCGATGATGAAGAAGCTCTCGTAGCGCTGGTGCAGCCGCACCCGGTTGGCGATGCTGCCCACGTAGTGGCCGAGGTGCAGCCGCCCGGTCGGGCGGTCGCCGGTGAGCATGCGTGCAGAGGACATGGTCGTACGCCTTTCGTGCCGTTCGCTGGCGGGGGAAGCGACCCGGGTGTCACCGGGTCGGTGGAGCGGGCTCGTCAGAACGAGCGCCGCCATCGCCCGCCGGCGCGGAACCGAAGTCCGCCGGCACGGAGTACGTCGAGGATCTGCTCCCGGCCGTCGACAGCGTGGCCCGGGAGACCGCTGCGGGTCTCCGGGAGGCAGCTGGGCGGCCGGACCATGAGTGACACGGTATCCGCTCACCGGCCGGCGCCGCTGCCTCCCGCCGCGCTTACTGCTGTCGATAGCTCTCGGTGTAGTAGCTGCCGACCCGCTCCCGGTAGTCGGGGTGCGCGAAGTGGTCGCTGTCGAACGCCGGGGACTCCTTCACCTGCTCGCGGGTGCGGTCCACGTGCACGACGCGCTCCAGGTGGTCGACCTGCGCCACAGTGCCGGCCGGCAGCAGCACCTTCTTGCCGAAGATCCACGGACCGGTGTCCACCACCAGGTACCGCGCGTCCGCGTCGTCGCTCGCCTCGTCGATGGAGCCGATCCGCCCGTCCGTCGCCTCCACCCGGTAGCCGGTGAGGTCGATCGGCGTACCCGGGCCGGGGGCGTCCGGGCCCTCGTCCGCGTCACCGGTGCGCTGCCGCGGCACGTCTCCCGGCCGGGTCTGGTCGTACCCACCGGCCAGGGCGGACGGATCCCGCCAGGTCCACGGGTTGAACGGCTGCATCGGTGCACCTCCGTCGAATCGGCTCGACAGAACAGTGCCCCGGGCGGCGGGAACGGAAACGCGCGCCGCGCGGGCCGCGGGCCTGACCTGGGCGGATGCCCCCGCTGGCATACTGGCCGACCATGGTCCTGTCACGTGGTTGGTCGCTGTTCCTGATCGCCGTCGGCGTCTGGACGTGGGCGATCTGGCCGAGGTTCGCGGTTGCCATCTGGAACGACGAGCGCGCCTGGTCGGCCGGCGCCGTCGGTGAGGGCAGCCCGACCGGATTCCTGTGGGTGCACGCCCTGCTGATCGCCGCGTCCCTGGCCATCGGTACGACCGTAGGAGTCCTGGGCATCAGGGCTTGGCGCGCCGCCCGCCGTTCTTCCAGTGCGCCCTCGTCGTCGCCCCCGCCGTCGACGTCGCCCCGGTGAACAAGGAGATGGTGTCGGCGGAGGGCGCGAATCGGGAGGTCAACTCCTTGATCAACCAGAACCGGACGGGTGTGACGCGCGCCGCTACCCCCCGATTTGACGATCAAACCTGAGGACGCGTAACTTTCTCTCTGCCAGCGCGGAACGGGGCAAACGGGACGAAAGCCCGGGAGCGCCGAACAGGGCTGGCGCCGGGTCCGATCAAGGCTCAGGTCTTGGAGGGCACGGTCCGGGTGGGGCCCGCCGAAACGCCGTAGGGCGGATTTGGCGGAGCGGAACCGACCGGGTAAGGTTGTCGACCGGCAGGGCACCGGGCGAGCTCGCGGGAAACCGCAGCGGCCGGCCTGCCAAATTCGATGATCAAGCGCAGCGGGTGACTGCTGCGCGTGCTCAGCGGCGCCAACCCGTACGAAGCGTGACAGACCGGGACACACGGTTTGACACGGCAGAGACGGTGAGGTAACGTAGTAAAAGTGCCCGGCGCGAGAGCGGCGGGTAGCTGAACGAAATGCCCCGGTCGGGGTTCCACGGTTGTGGGGCTTGCGGTTGGTGTGTGGTTGTTCTTTGAGAACTCAACAGGGTGCTTGTAAAGCCAGTGCCAATTGTTTTATACCCCGGACTGGTGGCTGTTCTTTCGAGGA
>NZ_JAUMKG010000013.1:0-3208 GCF_030519385.1 Micromonospora sp. C28ISP2-4
TTGTCCGGCGGTGTCCTACTCTCCCACACCCTCCCGAGTGCAGTACCATCGGCGCTGGAGGGCTTAGCTTCCGGGTTCGGAATGTGACCGGGCGTTTCCCCTCCGCCATGACCGCCGTAACTCTATGAACATGTCAACCAACCCTGGTGGGTGGTGGTTTGTTCAGAGTTGCACAGTGGACGCGTAGCAGCTTGGTAGTCAAGTCCTCGGCCTATTAGTACCGGTCAACTGAACCCGTTACCGGGCTTACATTTCCGGCCTATCAACCCAGTCGTCTAGCTGGGGGCCTTACCCCACAAAGTGGGTGGGATACCTCATCTTGAAGCGAGCTTCCCGCTTAGATGCTTTCAGCGGTTATCCCTTCCGAACGTAGCTAACCAGCCGTGCCCCTGGCGGGACAACTGGCACACCAGAGGTTCGTCCGTCCCGGTCCTCTCGTACTAGGGACAGCCCTTCTCAAGTATCCTACGCGCACGGCGGATAGGGACCGAACTGTCTCACGACGTTCTAAACCCAGCTCGCGTACCGCTTTAATGGGCGAACAGCCCAACCCTTGGGACCTGCTACAGCCCCAGGATGCGACGAGCCGACATCGAGGTGCCAAACCATCCCGTCGATATGGACTCTTGGGGAAGATCAGCCTGTTATCCCCGGGGTACCTTTTATCCGTTGAGCGACACCGCTTCCACATGCCAGTGCCGGATCACTAGTCCCGACTTTCGTCCCTGCTCGACCTGTCAGTCTCACAGTCAAGCTCCCTTGTGCACTTGCACTCAACACCTGATTGCCAACCAGGCTGAGGGAACCTTTGGGCGCCTCCGTTACCCTTTAGGAGGCAACCGCCCCAGTTAAACTACCCACCAGACACTGTCCCTGAACCGGATAACGGTCCGAAGTTAGATACCCAAATCAACCAGAGTGGTATTTCAAGATTGCCT
Organism: Micromonospora sp. C28ISP2-4; assembly: GCF_030519385.1. Taxonomy (NCBI): domain Bacteria; kingdom Bacillati; phylum Actinomycetota; class Actinomycetes; order Micromonosporales; family Micromonosporaceae; genus Micromonospora; species Micromonospora sp. C28ISP2-4. Next base: position 939 of record NZ_JAUMKG010000013.1, read on the forward strand.
CCACCCATACTGGCGTATGGACTTCACCGGCTCCCACCTATCCTACACAAGCTAATTCAGATACCAATGTCAAGCTATAGTAAAGGTCCCGGGGTCTTTCCGTCCTGCCGCGCGTAACGAGCATCTTTACTCGTACTGCAATTTCGCCGGGCCTGTGGTTGAGACAGTGGGGAAGTCGTTACGCCATTCGTGCAGGTCGGAACTTACCCGACAAGGAATTTCGCTACCTTAGGATGGTTATAGTTACCACCGCCGTTTACTGGCGCTTAAGTTCTCCGCTTCGCCCCGAAGAGCTAACAGGTCCCCTTAACGTTCCAGCACCGGGCAGGCGTCAGTCCATATACATCGAATTACTTCTTCGCATGGACCTGTGTTTTTAGTAAACAGTCGCTTCCCCCTGCTCTCTGCGGCCATACAACGCTCCACCCGCGCGGGGCTTCACGTCTCCGGCCCCCCTTCTCCCTAAGTTACGGGGGCAATTTGCCGAGTTCCTTAACCACAGTTCGCCCGATCGCCTCGGTATTCTCTACCTGACCACCTGTGTCGGTTTGGGGTACGGGCCGCTAAGAACTCGCTAGAGGCTTTTCTCGGCAGCATAGGATCACTGACTTCACCTGAATCGGCTCGGCATCACGTCTCAGCCCTCATGGTGTGCGGATTTGCCTACACACCGGCCTACACGCTTACCCCGGCACAACCACCGGCCGGGCTCAGCTACCTTCCTGCGTCACCCCATCGCTTGACTACTACCCGCCAGGTTCCCACGCTCCCCACCATTGGTCCGAAGACCGCCGGCGGTTCGGGTGGTTAGCACAACGAGGTTCGTCAGGGTCGCTCTTTCGCGGGTACGGGAATATCAACCCGTTGTCCATCGACTACGCCTCTCGGCCTCGCCTTAGGTCCCGACTCACCCAGGGCGGATTAGCCTGGCCCTGGAACCCTTGGTCATCCGGCGGAAGGGTTTCTCACCCTTCTTTCGCTACTCATGCCTGCATTCTCACTCGTGCCGCGTCCACAACTGGGTCACCCCGCTGCTTCACCCCCGGCACGACGCTCCCCTACCCACCCACACACCTGCACCTGACATCAAGGCCAGGCGAAGTTATTGTGTGAATGCCACAGCTTCGGCGGTGTGCTTGAGCCCCGCTACATTGTCGGCGCGGAACCACTTGACCAGTGAGCTATTACGCACTCTTTAAAGGGTGGCTGCTTCTAAGCCAACCTCCTGGTTGTCTATGCGACCCCACATCCTTTTCCACTTAGCACACGCTTAGGGGCCTTAGCTGGTGATCTGGGCTGTTTCCCTCTCGACTACGAAGCTTATCCCCCGCAGTCTCACTGCCGCGCTCTCACTTACCGGCATTCGGAGTTTGGCTGATTTCGGTAAGCTTGTGGGCCCCCTAGACCATCCAGTGCTCTACCTCCGGCAAGAAACACGCGACGCTGCACCTAAATGCATTTCGGGGAGAACCAGCTATCACGGAGTTTGATTGGCCTTTCACCCCTAACCACAGGTCATCCCCCAACTTTTCAACGTTGGTGGGTTCGGCCCTCCACGCGGTCTTACCCGCGCTTCAGCCTGCCCATGGCTAGATCACTCCGCTTCGGGTCTAGAGCATGCGACTAAAAACGCCCTATTCAGACTCGCTTTCGCTACGGCTCCCCCACACGGGTTAACCTCGCCACATGCCACTAACTCGCAGGCTCATTCTTCAAAAGGCACGCCGTCACCCCGCAAGGCTCCGACGGATTGTAGGCGAACGGTTTCAGGTACTATTTCACTCCCCTCCCGGGGTACTTTTCACCATTCCCTCACGGTACTCGTCCGCTATCGGTCACCAGGAAGTATTTAGGCTTACCAGGTGGTCCTGGCAGATTCACGGCAGATTTCAGGAGTCCGCCGCTACTCGGGAACACCCACAGAAGACCAGCAGCTTTCACCTACCGGACTATCACCGTCTACGGTCAGCCATTCCAGACTGTTCGACTAACCACTGGCTTTGTAACTCCTCGAGTGCGTGTCAGCACACTCAGCAGGGTCCCACAACCCCGACCACGCAACCCCTGACAGGTATCACACGCCGCCGGTTTAGCCTCAATCCGCTTTCGCTCGCCACTACTCACGGAATCACTATTTGTTTTCTCTTCCTACGGGTACTGAGATGTTTCACTTCCCCGCGTTCCCCCCACACACCCTATGTGTTCAGGTGCGGGTGACATCACATGACTGATGCCGGGTTTCCCCATTCGGACACCCTGGGATCACAGCT